>URPI01000146.1 GCA_900549705.1 uncultured Eubacteriales bacterium | reverse complement strand
TCGTCCGTATTTTGTAGCGCACCTATGATACGAAACGCCCCCCTCAGCTTCGCGTCGGGGGGGCGTGTACCGCTCAACTGGGTGCTTGCGAAAATCCGGGGTTGCGGGCGGCTGGTAGCCGCCCCTACAACTGCGGCGGCGAAGCCACCGATGGGGCGACGAATAGTCGACCCCTACAGAGGGCGTGTGCGTTCATCCGGGCGAGTCAGGGAACCTGCGTATTGGTACAAACCCCGTGGCGTTACTAAAAAAGCCGCCCCGGACTTGAAAAGCGTCCGGGGCGGAAACACATATTTTGAAATTACTTCACTTCATCGGTTCTGTAGATGAACTTCACCTGACCGTCCATGTTTTCGGGGCGCTCGGAGAAGGTTCTGTAGTTCCGGGAAGCGTCCAGCATGGCGTTGATGCGGTCAATCAGGGTTTCCACATCACCGTTGACCAGCTCGGAAATCTTCTGAACACCTTCATCGGCAAATTCCTGGATGCCGTCCCGCAGCTGCTGAGCGCCATCCCGCAGCTGGGTCACGCCATCCTGCAAGGCGGGCATGGAATCGCTGAGGCTCTGCACGCCATCGTGCAGGGTGACAGCGCCGTCATTGAGTTGCTCAGCGCCGCTTGCCAGGGCGGTGCTGCCATCCAGCAGCTGGGCAGCGCCGTCTGCGGCAGAAGCAACGCCGTTGGTGTAGGTCTGCAATCCGGTATAGAAGGTGTTGTAGCTGTCCAGAGAAGCAACTAATGTTTCAATGGTCTTGCGCCCCTCTGCTGCGGCGGCAATCTGAGTCTGCACTGCCTCGGACTGCATATTTTGGGAGACAAGGGCATTGACCTGATCATCCACATTTGCGGCGATGATGCCCTGTACCTGCTCGGTCTGCATCTGCTGCTCCAGAGCGGCGGCAACCATGCCCTGCACCTGCTCGCTCTGCATCTGAGTCTCGGTGTTGGAGGCAATCAGAGCCTGAACATCATCGGAGCTCATCTGTGCGTCAATGGCGGCATTCACGGTTGCCTGCTGCTCGGCACTGATTTGACCGGCTTCCACAGCGGCGTTATAAGATTCCTGGCTCAAGCCGGTGGCAGCGGTGATAACCTGGGGGGCAACCTGGGCACGGACGGTCTCGGTGACCTGCGCGGTGACCTGCTCCTCCACGGCAGCAGTGACCTGGGGCGCAACCTGCTCCCGGACGGCTTCGGTGACCTGGTCGGTAATCACGGACAGATTTTCATTGACGGCACCGGTAACGGTTTCCAGCGCCTTCTGGTGAACGGCATCCTCGCTGAGGGAATCCAGCACCTGGGTCAGCACCTGGCTGTAGTTTTCAATGGTCAGGTCGGGCACCTCCACGCCGGCGGCCTTCAGCTGAGTGGTGGCAGTTGCCAGCAGGGTATTGAACACCTGCTCGGCACCGCCGTTCAGGGTGTCATTGTTGGCAACCAGGGTGCTCAGGCCGGTGGTCAGGGTTGTTGCGCCGTCACTGAGCTGACCTGCGCCGTCCAGCAGGGAAGCGGTGCCGTCTTTCAGTGTAACCGTGCCGTCCAGCAGCTGCTGTACGCCGTCCTTCAGCTCGCCGGTTTTGTCCAGCAGGGTGTTCAGGCCGTCATACAGCGCACCGGAACCGTCGGTCAACTGGGTTAGGCCATCGGTCAGCTTGTTGATGGCACCGCTCAGGTCATCGGTGGAGGTCAGCTCGCTGTCCTCCAGTGCCTCAAACACCTGGTTGGTCACCAGGGTCAGGGTCTGTGCCATCTGGAAGTCGGTGGCATCGGCAGTGAATTCCAGGTAAGAGGGGATGGACACCTTGTCGTTCTCCAACCCCAGGGTTTCCTCCATTCCCGGGAAGGCAAGCCCCACAATGGCGGTGCGCTCGCCGTCATTGACCAGCTTGCCGCCGGTGACTTCCACGTTGCGGAAGTGCTCGTTGTCCAGCACAATACCGGTGATGGCAGCGAAGGGAACATAAACCTTCTGAACTGCGCCGTTGACTTCCCGCTCCTCATACTGGGTGTTCTCATAGTCAAAGCGGACGGTCACGCGGCCACTCTTGCCTGCCAGCTCCTCCGGGGAAATCTCCTCGCCATCCAGCAGGAAACGCACGCTGAGGGTGACAGGCAGCGTCTTGTCGGTGGTGCCCCGGTAGTAGATGTCATTCCCTTTGGCATCCCAGGTCAGCACCGTGCCGTCCAGGGTGAACTTTTCGTCGCCCTTGACGTTTTCAATGCCCGTCAGGTCGCTGGCATCCACCAGGGAAGCATCCCCGTCCTTGTTTTTCAGCCAGTCGCTGACGATGATTTTATTGACGTTTCCGGCGTTGCCGGTGAGCACATACACGGTTTCGTCCTTGTAGTTATCGGCAAAGGCCAGCCCTGCACTGCTCAGCCCCAGGGCGGCAGTCATGGACAGGGCAATCATTCTTCTGGTGAACGTTTTCATAATTTATTCCTCCATAATTTATCGGCTCCGGCTCCCCATTTGGGAGCCGGTATTCAGTTTTGGTGTTCGTTGAACGGAACGGATGGAATCCGCAAAGTTACTTGATGTGGGTCATGCCCACGGTAGTCTTGCAGATGAACTTATCCAGCAGCATGAACATGGCAGGCAGGATGAAGATCACCAGCAGCATACTCAC
The DNA here is from genome assembly GCA_900549705.1 of uncultured Eubacteriales bacterium. Classification (GTDB taxonomy): domain Bacteria; phylum Bacillota; class Clostridia; order Oscillospirales; family Oscillospiraceae; genus Faecousia. Next base: position 2,885 of record URPI01000146.1, on the reverse strand, counting down.
CACGGCACCCCGGGCAATCAGCATACACATGGAGCTGACGATTTCAATGTCAGAGTACAGCGCCACGCCAAAGGTGGCAGCGAACATACCCATGCCGGAGACGATGATGGAAGGAATGGAAGTGGCGAGGGCGGTGTGGACGGCGGTGCGCTTGTCGCTGCCGCCGATGCGCTCTGCCTTGTAGCGGGTGGTCATCAGGATGGCATAGTCAACGGTTGCACCCAGCTGAATGGTGCTGATGCAGATGGGGGTGATGAATGCCATGCTCTGACCCAGGTAGTGGGGCAGACCCAGGTTGATGAAGATGCCCAGCTCGATGACTGCAATCAGGATGATGGGGAGACTGAAGCTCTTTTCCACCAGGGCGATAATCAGGAAGATGGCAATCAGGGACACGGCGGTGACCACGGCGAAGTCATGGTCGGTGGTTTCAATCATGTCCTTCATGCAGGGGGCTTCGCCAATGAGCATTCCGCTGGGGTCGTACTTTTTCAGGATTTCGTTCAGGGTGGTCAGCTGGGCGTTTACTTCGTCGCTGGCGGGGGTGTACTCAGAGTTGATGAGCATCAGCTTCCAGTTCTTGCTTTCCAGTTTTTCCCGGGCGGAATCGGGAATCATCTCGTCGGGAATCCGGGAGCCAACCACGCTCTCCAACCCTAAGGCATACTTCACGCCGTCCACCTTTTCCATTTCGTCCATCATGTTCCGGACATCCTTGGAGGAGGTGCTGGCATCCACCAGAACCATGTGGGTGGAGGCAATGTCAAACTCGTTTTGCAACTTGCGGATGGACACCACATAGTTGATGTTCTCCGGCAGGCACTTGCCCATATCGTAGTACACTTCGCTATTGGCCTTTGCATAGCCGTTGTAGGCGGGGTAAATCAGCGCGGCAAAGAGAATCAGGAAGGCGGGGAACAGCTTAACAATGCCGCCAGCAAACTTGCCCATGTCGGGGATGAGGGAGCGGTGCTTGGTCTTTTGCAGGGGCTTATCCAGCACCAGAATCAGGGCGGGCAGCACGGTGACGCAGCCAAGCACACCCAGCAGCACACCCTTGGCCATCACAATGCCCAGGTCACGTCCCAGGGTGAAGCTCATGAAGCACAGGGCAATGAAGCCTGCAATGGTGGTGATGGAGCTGCCAAGAACACTGGTCAGGGTTTTGGAAATGGCAGCGGCCATGGCTTCTTTGTTGTCGGAGTAATGTGCCAGCTGCTCGTTGTAGCTGTGCCACAGGAAGATGGAATAGTCCATGGTCACAGCCAGCTGCAACACGGCGGACAGTGCCTTTGTGATGTAGGAAATCTCACCCAGGAAATAGTTGGTGCCCATGTTCAGCAGAATCATGGCACCGATGGAGGCCAGGAACACCAGGGGAATCAGCCAGCCATCCAGCAGCAGGAACATGGCGGCGCAGGCCAGCAGCACGGCCAGACCGACGTAGATGGGCTCCTCCTGCTCGCACAAATCCTTCAGGTCAACCACCAGGGCGGTCATGCCGGAGACGAAGCACTGCTCGCCGCACACCCGGCGGATTTCCTTCACGGCATCCATGGTGGTATCCTCGCTGGTGCCGCTGTCAAAGAACACGGCCATCATGGTGGAGTGGTCGGTGTTGAATTCCTTTGTAATTTCCTCCGGCAGAATTTCCATGGGGATGGACAGGTCTGCCACGGAGTCATACCACAGGACGGTGTCCACATGGTCGATGCTCTCAACCTTCTCTTTCAGCTTTGCCACATCCTTTTGCGGCATATCCTCAAAGATCAGGAAGGTGAACGCACCTTTGTTAAAATCCTTCAACAGTTCCTCCTGGCCGATGACGGTTTCCATGTCACCGGGCAGGTAGGTCAGCATATCATAGTTGACGCGGGTGGCTGCCATGCCCATGACCGAGGGAATCATGAGCAGCACGGTTAAAATCAGGATTGGGATTCGGTACTTCACAACCGCCTTTGAAAAACGCATAGTTACATATCCTCCGTTTACTCGTAATATTCCACGTCAATCACATCGGGCTGCTGATGCTTGACGATTTTCACAAGGCTGAATGCCACGCTGAGGTTCAGAATGCCGTCGCTGAGCAGGCAGATGCCCAGCAGAATGGTGATGACTTCAATGGCTTCCGACGGGCGGAAGGCCAGCAGCAAACCGGCCACGCCGGTGATGATGGCCATGCCCATGGTCAGCCACCATTGACGGATGCCGAATTTCTTTGCATCCAGGGCAATTTTTGTTTTGAACAGGCAGTCAACCAGGGTACAGATGCCCAGGGCGATGCTCAGAAAATTGAGCATATTGTCCGGCTTTACCAGCACGATGATGCCCATGATGATGAGCAGGATGCCAAATTGCAAATCATACTGAAAGGCCAGCCGGTATAAATCCCTTGAGAAATAACCAACCAGCTTCACCGCGCCGAAAATCAGCATTGCAATGCCAAGGCAGATGGCAATGGTGTGTGCCGACGGGGCGGGGAAGATAATCAGCGCAAGTCCGGCCAGGCAGAATACAATGGAAATGGCGATATAGCCATATTTTGCAACCTGCATGGGAAGTGTGGAACGGGTCTTCATGTGGATTCCTCCTTTGCTTTGTGCCCAAAGGATACCACAGGAAGAAAAATCCTTCTACGGGCAAAAAGCCGCCCCATGCCCAATTTCCGGGCATGAGGCGGCGATTGTATATTTTTTAGGCACGGGGCACCCCCCTGCCTAAATTTAAGGTGGCGTAATGGATTGCGCACGCCCTGTAGGGGCGGCTATCAGCCGCCCGAAGCTGATGGGATAGAGCGGTTGGATGAATGGTAAAAGCTTCCGGTTACGGTTCTTGGCTTCCCCCGGGGGGAAGCTGTCACGATGAAATATCGGCATCTCGGAACC
>URPI01000145.1 GCA_900549705.1 uncultured Eubacteriales bacterium | reverse complement strand
CATAATCGAAGAAAGGGGGATTTTCCATGACAGAATACGAAGCCTATCAAGAACATATCTGCTATACCCATGATACCTTTGCATTGTTCCCGGGTTTCAGCTGCCCATTTTTCATGTGGTCTCCCTTCTTGCTCATGCCCTTGTAGGGGGCGGGTACTATTAAAACGCCGGAGCTGCATTGGCATCTCCGGCGTTCACTCGATGATTGTTATTTGATTTCCGTAGAACAAACACCCAGAAAATCCTGGGCGGCTTCGTGGGCGGAAGCATATTTGCCCAACGCATACTGCGTGATGCAGGAATACCATTTGCTGACCATGGCGGGAGTGACCTCGCCCTGATTGACGCAGCTGTCAGCTGTCAGCTTCTCGTCCAGCACCTTGGTATAGATGGCAGAACCGGTGCCGTCCTCTGCCGCAGAGGGAACACCCTTGACATCCGCAATCCGGTTGCTCTCCGCCCGGGTTGCCAGAAAACGAAGAAATTCCACGGCATAGTCTGCATTCTTGCCGGTTTTGTTGGCGGCAAAGCCAAACCAAGGCTCTCGGTAGATGTACTGCCCCGCCTCGCCCACCGGCGCATAGATGAAGCCGTAGGAGAATGGCTGCTTTTTAAAGGTCTCGGATTTGCTCTCCCGCTTTTTCATGCCGCTGACCTTTTCGGTGTTACACACCCAGAAAGGTACATCGCCCTCAAAGAAGCGGAGAATGGAACCATCATAGTTATCATCGGGATAGGCAGCGTTCAGCGCCGGGTCAGTATAGCCGCTTTTCACCAGGGTGTCCATCAGCTCCATGGCGGGCAGCACTGCCTGCTCGGCAGCATCCATATCGCCCTTTTTAAGCGCCTCGCGCAGAGGCTGCCCTTCGCACAAGCCGGAGAAAATCATACCGTTGGTTATCTCTGCGTACACCATGCCGGTGGGACCCTGGATGGGCGTATAACCCTTTGCCTTCAGCACGGACAGGGCGTTCAGAAACTCTGGCAGATTCCGGGGGACGGCCAGCCCCTCTTTTTTCAGCAGGGTGGTGTTGACCACCAGGCCACGGATATTCTGGCCAATGGGAACAGACAGCTGCCTGCCGTCAACAGAGAGTGCCCGGAGCATCTCGGGGTCAATGGCGCTCAGGTCGATGTTCTTCTCCGTCAGATCAACACAGTATAGGGGCAGAGCGGCTCCCTGCCTGTGCAGCAGGTCGCCGGAGGTCATAAACAGGTCAACATCGGTGTTTACTTCCAGATAGGCTACCTCATCATTGCCACGCACCCGCTGATAGACGAAGGTCGCGTTTGGATAGTAGGCGCTGAAATCATTCATCACCTGGTCGAGCGCTTCAAAATTTTCAAAGTACCCCAGTACGTTGAACTGGACTTCTTTTTCGGTGTCCAGGCTGGGCTGGAAGTCCTGCTGTTTGGAACTGCCGCCTACGGCGCAGCCGGTGGTTGCCAGCAGCAGCGCGGCAATCAATCCCGCTGCCACACGCTTTGCAATGTTTTTCATTGCGCTATCCTCCGCTTGATGGTTTTTACGTGACAGGCAATTGCCTATCCAAAGCCGAGGGAAGAATGAACTTCCACCGCTTTTTTGCCATGTCAAACATTTTCTTGATTGTACCACTGTGTCGGCAAGAAGTAAACTGGCAACATAGAATTTGTAAAAACAATGCCCCTATGATTCCGGCGAAATCATAGGGGGAATCCGGGTGTAACCGTTACAGCTTTGTAAAGACGAATTTCTCCATCATACCGTCAGTGACGGTGTGGATGGTCAGGGTATCATCCGACTGCCTGTCCAGGGTCAGTTGGATATTCTTCCCTTTCAACAGGCCACGGACATAGGCTTCCGGGTCGTCACAGGTGATTTCCTCGAAGAAAACATCCCGCATCTGGTTGTTGCGGCAAAGGTTTTGAATTTCGTGAACCAGTTCATAGTCTGCCATGGCAGTGCTCCTTTTCGGTGATTTTCAATCGTACCCGGTTGAATGCACCGCACCCACTGTAGGGGTCGACTATCAGTCGACCCGTCGGCGGCTCTGCCGCCGCAACCCGTAGGGGCGGCTACCAGCCACTCGCCCATGAAACTGAGTCGTCCGCCCCACGGGGATGGTTTTGGCGCTTCGCGACGGGTCGACATACTCGTCGACCCCTACAGGGTGCAGCGCAAGACGGTTTTTGAGCGATAACGAACCGGGCGGGTTAGGGAACCAACGTATTGGTATAGACCCAGTGCGTCATTGTCCGGCGGCACTGCCGCCGCGGGCGGATGCTATCCGCCCCTACAGAGTGCGTGCTTATTTCACAATCAACAGTGAAAAATATCCGGCATTCTCCGGGATGTCCTCCAGCTTTCGATAAATTTTCTCATTTTCCATGCCGCAGTTTTCCACCATGGCGGCGCTGGCACCCATCTGGCGCAGGGCTTCCAGGGTAGCGGGCAGATTGTTTTTCATCATCACCTTTACACCCGGCAGACGCAGCGCCTGGGTGGGGGTGTAGGTACCGGGGATGATGTGCAGCTGCTGGTCATTTTCACACAGGGAGATGCCCAATGCCGCCGCTGCGCCGCAGAAAGAGGTCACGCCGGGGATAATCACCCCGGGGTAGCCATGGGCGGTCACCCGCTGGTGGAGATACAGATAGGTGGAATACACCGTGGGATCTCCCAGGGTGAGGAAGCACACGTTCTTCCCCTGGGCCAGCTCCGCTTCCAGCAGGGCAGCCCCCTTGCTGTAGCTTTCTTCCAGCAGGTCTGCATCCTTGGTCATGGGCATATCCACCGTCAGCAGCGGCTTCTCCGCCAGCTCCGGGGCAGCGCCCAGGGCAATTTTCAGGGCGGTGCATTTGGCAGCGTCCTTGTGGGGCACGGCAATCAGGTCGCACGCCAGGGCGGTCTTCACCGCCTTGAGGGTCATCAGCTCCGGGTCACCGGGGCCAACGCCTACGCCATACAGCGTTCCCGATTCCATGTTATACCTCCCGATTCAGCACCTTGTAAACAAAGTCCATGTCCAGTCCCCCACGCACCGCATCCGCCAGCTTGTCATACTGCTCCTGCTTGTAGCGCTCCGGGTCGAAGACCGTCAGGGTGCCGGGGTCGATGCCCTTGCGGGCTGCCAAATCCCCGATGATGGCCTGGGCGATGCCTGCGCCGTCGAAAATGCCGTGGATATAGCTGCCGTACACATTGCCCTGGTTGACCAGGGGGGCAAGCTGCTGCCGGCTTCTGCCCATGTGAATCTCATAGCCGGTGTACTTCATGCCGCTCAGACTGTGGAGCGCACCGGGAATCTCCCCGAATACGCCGCTGGTCTGCTGCTGCACCTTCTCCCCCTGGAAAACGGTGTCCATAGGCAGCAGTCCCATGCCCTTGATTTCCGTGACCCCGGCGGCTTCCACCCCCAGGGGGTCCCGGACGGATGCGCCCAGCATCTGATAGCCGCCGCAGATGCCGAAGACAATGCAGCCCCGGGCAGCCTGCTGGCAAATGGCAGCTTCCAGCCCGGATTGCCGCAGCCACAGCAGGTCGGCAATGGTGCTTTTGGTGCCGGGCAGAAGAATCATGTCCGGCTGGTGGAGCTGGTCGGGGCGCTCGATGTACCGCACCGACACGCTTTCAAATCGTTCCAAGGGGGATACGTCGGTAAAATTGGAGATGCGGGGCAGCTTCACCACTGCAATGTCAATGTCCTTGCGCCCATTTCCGGCATGGAAGCGGGTGGAAAGGCTGTCCTCGTCGTCGATGTCCACATGGGTATAGGGAATCACGCCTGCCACCGGCACGCCGCAGATTTTTTCCAGAATGTCAATGCCCGGCTGCAAAATGGCACGGTCACCCCGGAATTTGTTGACGATGGTGCCTTTGATGCGCTGCTGCTCCTGGGGTTCCAGCAGGGCAATGGTGCCGTACAGCTGGGCAAATACGCCGCCCCGGTCAATGTCGCCCACCAGCAGCACCGGGGCATCCACCAGTTCCGCCAGCCCCATGTTCACAATATCCGTGGCTTTCAGATTGATTTCCGCCGGGCTTCCGGCACCCTCAATCACAATGATGTCATACTCCTGCGCCAGGGAATTGTACGCCTCCATCACGGCGGGGATAAATTCCCGCTTGCGGCGATAGTATTCCATGGCACGCATATTGCCCTGCACCTGACCGTTGACAATCACCTGACTGCCCACGTCCGTGGTGGGCTTGAGCAAAATGGGGTTCATCCGCACATCCGGCTCGATGCCCGCCGCCTCCGCCTGCACCACCTGCGCCCGCCCCATTTCGGCACCGTTTTTGGTGATGAAGGAGTTCAGCGCCATGTTCTGACTTTTGAAGGGGGCGACCCGATAGCCGTCCTGTTTGAAAATGCGGCACAGTCCCGCCGCCAGCAGGCTTTTGCCTGCATTGGACATGGTGCCCTGAATCATGATGTTTTTAGCCATTGACAACCTCCTTGATGGCATCCAGCAAAAGCTGGTTTTGCTGGGGCAGCTTCACCGCCGTCCGATACCAGCCCTGTTCCAGCCCCGGGTAATTGGAGCAATCCCGAATTTGAATGCCCCGGGACAGCAGCTGCTCCCCCAGTGTCCGGGGGCCCTGGAACAGCAGATAGTTCACCCGGGAGGGAATCACCCGCAGTCCCATATTTTGGAGCGCCTCGGTCATGCGGGGGCGCTCTTTTTGAATCATCTCATTGGCACGGCGGAGGAAATCCGCTTCCTGCAAGGCGGCAACCCCTGCCAGCTGGGCGGGGGTGGAGACGTTCCAGGCCTGGCTGCACATTCCCATCCGTTGCAGCAGCGCCGGATTGCCGCACAGGCAGTAGCCCAGCCGAAGCCCTGCCATGCCATAGCTTTTGGTAAAGGCTTTCAGAAGCAGCAGGTCGGGCATTTCCCCCAAAATGCCCTTGAGGCTCAGGCCGTCGCCATCCTGGGTCAAATCCAGGAAGCACTCGTCCACAAAGAGGAAGATGTGCTTCTCGTGGCAACGGGCGGCAATCTCTCGCAGCAGCGCCGGGGGGATGACCTGACCGGTGGGGTTGTTGGGATTGCACAGCATCAGCAGCTGCCCGTCAAAGGCGTTTAGCACCGGGAGAAATGCTTCGGTCAGGGCAAAATCGTCCTCTTGCCCCAGGGGGTAATATTCCACGCTACACCCTGCACAGGAGAGGGCGGAACGGTACTCCGAAAAGGAGGGCACGGGCAGCAGCGCCTTTTTGGGCTTCAGGGCGCTGCATAATGCAAAAATCAGCTCCGCCGCCCCGTTGCCGCAGAGGATGGTGTCTTCGTTCACACCCTCGTGACGGGCAATGGCTGCCACCAGCTCCCGGCAATAAGGGTCGGGGTACTGGAACAGCAGGGGCAGGGAATTGATAACCGCCTGCTGCACCGCCTCCGGTGTGCCCAGGGGATTGATGTTGGCGGAAAAATCCAGAGAAACCGGATGGGAGTATACTTCTCCCCCGTGGGGGTTTTGAACATGATAGAGCATAGGAACCTCGAAATGAAGGTGTATGGGCGGATAGCATCCGCCCACAAGGTTGAAAAATGGAACGGTTCGATGGATGGTACACCCCCTGTAGTAGAGCGTACAGGCTAAAGGTTTGCACCACTTGGCTTCCCCCGG
>URPI01000144.1 GCA_900549705.1 uncultured Eubacteriales bacterium | reverse complement strand
GGCAAAGGAGCGCCCGCCGATGTCCACATTGACACCGCCCACCACCACGGCATAGCTGCCGCTGCGCAGCACATAGCCGCGGCCTGCAATGCAGCCCTTTTTGGTGAGGTTGGAGATGTGAACTGCCACGCTGGAACGGGTGATGCCCAGCTTTTTGGCAATATCCTGTTGCGAAATCAGGGGGTCTGATTCAATCAGCTGCAAGACCTGCCGCTCCCGCTGTGTCATAGCGCGCCTCCTAAAGAATTGTATTGTTTCTAAGCACAAGCTTATTATACTGCTTCCCTTTTTTCTTGTCAACAGGGGAAACGCAAAATACCGCCCAAAATTGACAGGTATTTTTTGTTGAAATCAGATGCCGTGATTTTTCCATTCTCCCTATTGACAAGCGAGTATGACAAGCATATAATTTGTTTTGACAATGATAGTTGTCAAATAAGCAAAAGAAATTGTCGATAGGAGGTGCTGTATGATACTGCGAAATCGCCTAAAGGTATTTCGGGCCATTCTCAACGTAAACCAGCAGGAGATGGCGCACCTGTGCGGCGTATCACGGCAGACAATCAGCCTGATTGAGCGGGGCGACTATTCGCCCTCCGTTACCCTCGCCCTGACCATTGCAAAGGTCTGCGGCGTGACGGTGGAGGAAGTCTTTTACTTAGAGGAGGAAACGGGAAATGACAAATGATGAAATCAAAAAAGCCAATCGCAAGGCACTGCCAACATTTTTGCTTGTTGTCGCCATCTGCGCCATCATCGGCGGCATTGCGGGCTATTGCTCCGCCAGATACGGCCTGGACGGAATGACCGGGACACTGAAAGCAGCCGGAGACTTCTTCGGAACCCGCGTCGCCCCCTGGCTGATGCTGGCGGCAGCCGTCGTCCTGCCGACGGTCTGCGTCCCCATCTATCGCCGCGCCGCAGGGCAGCTTCGCAGTTGGGACGGCGAGGACGAAGACATCTCCGATTCCATCGACCGGAAGCTCTCCGTCGTCATCTGGATTTCCAGCGCAGCACTGGTGCTCTCTTATTTTCTCATTGCGGCATCCTATTCCGGCGGTTTTTCCACCTTTGACAGCAAAGGACAAACCATCGTGTTTTTTATCGGCATCGCCGGATTTTTTGGCATTCTGGTGGAGGCCATTCTCCTCCAGCAAAAGTGCGTGGATGCCGCCAAGCAGACAAATCCAGAGAAGAACGTGTCCGTCTATGACATGAAATTCCAAAAGAAATGGATGGACGAATGCGACGAAGCCGAGAAACTGGTGGTCGGCAAATGCGCCTACAAGGCATACGCCGCCACCAATGTGGTCTGCGCGAGTCTTGGCATTGTGCTTGCCATCTGCGCGCTTCTGTTTGACATTGGCTTTTTGCCCTCCCTCGTGGTGTGTCTGGTGTGGATGGTGAATTTGTCGGCCTATTGCAGGGAAGCCATGCGTTGTTCTAAGGCCGGGAACAAAATCTCCTGACGTGGGAGAAATGCGCAAATGGACAGCTATTACATCATTTTATTTATCATTGTGTTTCTGGTGATTCTCTCCCGGATTGCCCTGCGGAGAAGGCTGGTTGCAGTCAAGCAGATTTTGAAACGAAAAAAGCAAATGAAGGAGCATTGCGTTATGAATGAGTTAGCAAAGCGGTTTATCGGGCAGGAGTGCATTATCTACACCATCACCTCCAACGATGGCTCGGTGCTGGGCGTGATCAAGGAAGTGACCGACAGCGGTATGTTGATTGAAAAGAAGACCGGCGAGCTGGAAATCGTCAATCTGGAATTTGTCACCCGCATCCGGGAGTACCCCAGAAAGAAAAGCGGGAAAAAGCAGAGCGTGGTGTTGGACTGAAACAATCTCGAAAAATCAGAAATTCCTACTTGATTTTTTACTGTCAAACACATATAATAATCTCAGAAAGCGAAGCTTTCTTTTGAGGCGTTTGTCGAAAGTGCCTGGCTAATAAAAAATCGAAGAAATTGTGAGGGGTTTGTCGGAAGCACCTGGCGAATAAAAAACCGAAGAAATTGCAATAAGGGAGGAAGGTAATCTTCCTCCTTTTTCTTTTAGGAGAAACAGAAAATGGCAATCACCTGTTGTTTTATCAAAGAGCAGTACTTTATTGACAATGCACACTTTTCTAAAATGCTGGATTCAGGCAACACAGGCAAGCAGTCCCACAGAAGTGCATTTGTGTATCCAGATAGTCGCCGACAGTAGCACTTTCTATCTTCCACTACGGAATAACCTCGGTGCCGACGTTCGGAAATTCGGTCGTATTGGGCATTCCGTTCCAACTCAGAATAGACCGCAAGCTGGAATTGACTACCGATATGCACTTATCGTAAATGATTCAGAATACATTGAATTTCCGTTATCGCAATGTATTCCAAAAAGCCAGTATCAAAAACTGCTTACTGACATATCTGCAATCGAAACCGAATTTGGACAGTATGTGGCTGGTTTTATGAAAGCTGCCAAGAAAAAACGTATTGCCAGAGAACCACTATACAGGGAATCTTCTTTAATCAATTTCATGAGTGAGTTGGGGCTTGCTGATACAGATACCACCCTGTAACTCATTCCTTGAGCGGTATGATTACCACCGGCAATCATACTTTTGAAAGATTCTCTGCGCCCTGCAACACCCCAAAGGGGCGCCGAGGGCGCTTCGCGCCATGTTTGATTGAAAAATAGTCCAAGATTAACAACAAACGCGCAGACGGCCATAAAACTGGCTGCCTGCGCGTTTTATATCCATCTCAAATGATTCCTTCCGCTTCTTCCTCGCCGTCAGGCTTTTGGTCTGTACGGTCATCCTCAAAAGTGGAATCATTCAGCACTATCCTCATTCCGCAATACGGGCAGAAAACAATTGTGTCCTTCTCTGGATCCACGAATGACGGACCCTCACAGCCTGGACACTTTATGGATTTCATCTTCATTTGAACATCTCCCCCGCCTTATAGATGTATTCGATTTTCACCGTCTATTTTAGAATATATATCATTCTATCAAAACAGACTATAATAGTCAATACAAGGAGGCGGTGACGGTATGCCAAAATTTGTTGCTCGGAAGCCGGAAAAAGAAGTTATTTCCATGCGCATTGATTCTGACCTGCTGAAAAACATCGATGGCAAAGCCGCCGCCGTGGGCATCAGCCGGAATGAGCTGCTGAATCAGATGATTCTTTACGCGCTTTCTAATATGGACGATTCCGACGAAACGGAATGCTGATTCATCTGTGCGGCGCGAAGCTGAGCGGGTGTGCCGCAATGAACGATACGCACCCCAGTTTTGCACACACCACTGTAGGGGCGGAGCCGAGGGAGCTTCGCGCCGCACAACCGGCACATTTGAATAAAAGCTCAGGCAGCCACAAAACACTGGCTGTCTGAGCTTTTTATTGACGTTATTCGGTTTTCTGGGTAAACACCAGCACAATCACCGCACCCACCAGGGCGCAGACCGTGCCGAACACCAGCATGGCCGGAACACCCAGCACATCCAGAATTCGGCCAGCCAGAATCGCTCCCAGGACATTCCCCAATGTCATGGAGGTGGTGTAGCAGGCCTGACCCTTGACGCTGTCCCGAGGCTCCATAATGGAATTGATGTAAAACACGGAACTGACGGTCATCAGCGCCCAGCCGCCCATCTGGAACAGCTGCACCGCAAAAAAGCCGCCCATGGTGCTGCACAGCAGCGTCCCCGCCGTTTTCAGCAGGAAAAACAGGCCGGAAATGCGAAACCAGACATGGCAGCGCACCTTCTTCTGCATCCGGCCAAACAGGAACATAATGGGCAGCTCCAGCAAGGAGGCAAAGGCCATGGCCTTGCCCATCTGGGCGCTGTCGCCGCCCTTATAGACCACAATCTGATAGGTGAAGCTGTTGAGCACCACATGGCTGATAAACAGGAACACCAGCCCCACCAGCACCAGACAATACCTGGGGTAGCGGTGCAGAAAGCCGCCCTGGGCGGGGGCTGCTGCCTTTGGTGTCTCCGGCATTCTTTTCACCTTTTTATAGTCCAGGGTGACCAGCAGCAAAATCAACAGGGTTGCGCCCATGCACAGCGGCACTGCCCCCGCGCCTTTGGCATCGGTCAGCACACCGATGAGATAGGCAGCAACGCCATAGCCCAGGGAGCCAAAGCCCCGGGCGACACCGAAATTCATCTTTTCCCCGCTGTTGACCGTAGCAATGCCCAGGGCATTGACCAGCGGGGTGGTCAGCTGAAGCAGCACCATGCACAGACCATAGCACAACCCCGCCACAATTTTCTGTCCGCCGGCAGCCATCAGCACCAGGCTGCCCCCGAAGCAGAGGGCAGTGAGCAGAAAGATGATCCATTTTAATGCCATGCTTTTGGGGCGGTCGGCATAGGCAGCCGCCAGCGGCTGGAGCAACGCGGAAAGCAGCCCTGCCGCCGCAATCAGCAGGCCAACCTGACTGTTGTCAAACCCCTCGTTCAGCAAAAACACACTGGCAAAGCCCATGATGGAGGCATAGCCCATCCAGTAAAAACCCTGGATGGCGCTGTAGCCCAGCGTCCGATTTTTGATGACCACAAAATCCGCCCCTTTCTTTCCTTGGGGCTATCATAGCATACCGGAACAATATTTACAAGCATGAACCGCCGCAATTGCGCCGTCACTCACTGCGGTTACAATCTGCCGCAAGGACTTTTGGCGCACGTCTCCCGCCGCAAAAATTCCAGGCAGCGGCGTTTCCAGCCGGTCATCCGTAAGCAAATACCCATTTTCGTCCATTGGGAGCGCTCCCGCAAAGGGAGCCGTCGCCGGACGGTATCCCACAAAAATGAATACCCCCACCCCCTGGGCAGGCACGGTAGCTTGCTGTCCGGTGGTTGTGTTCTCAATCACCAGGGCTTCCACATTGTCCGTCCCCAGAATTTCCCGGAGGGCGCAATTGTATTCCAGCCGAATCTTTGGATGATGCTCCAGCCGCCGGGCAATGGCGGCCTCACAGCGGAGCCTGTCCTTCCGTACCAGCATATGCACCTGCTGCGCCAGCTCGGCCAAATGCAGCGCCTCTTCTCCGGCGCTGTTGCCGCCGCCAACCACATAGACCTCCCGATTGCGGTAAAAGAAGCCGTCGCAGGAGGCACAGTAGCTCACGCCCCTGCCCCGGAACCGTGCCTCTCCGGGAATGCCCAGGGGCTTTGGTTCTGCCCCTACCGCCAGAATCAGAGCATCGGCGCAAAAAACATCGGCAGCAGTTTCCACTCGCTTCTCTGCCAATCGGACGTTCTCCACCGCTGTACATCGCAGTACCGCCCCGGCCTCCTGTGCCTGCTGCGCCATGCGCTGGGTCAGGCTGACTCCGTCAATTCCGGGCAGACCGGGATAGTTGTGTATCTCCCCTGTCAGCGCCGTCTGTCCGCCGGGGAGCTTGTGTTCCAGAATCAGCGTCCGTTTCCTCGCCCGGGCAGCATAAAGCCCCGCCGTCAGTCCGGCACACCCCGCCCCCAGGATGATAATGTCCCATTTTTCCATAAGCATCCCCCTTCCGGCTTAGGTTTCCCAAAAGCGGGAATTTTATTGAGGATATTCTTGTAAAGAAAAAACCGCCAAAGTCAACGACTCTAGCGGTTCACCGTGCGTTAGAAGATTCGAACTCCCGACCTTTTGGTCCGTAGCCAAACGCTCTATCCAGCTGAGCTAAACGCACATT
>URPI01000143.1 GCA_900549705.1 uncultured Eubacteriales bacterium | reverse complement strand
TTCCCCCCGGGGGAAGCCAAGGCGGCTGCGCCGCTCGGGTCGCCAAGTTGGCGACCCCTACGGGGGGCGTGTGCGATTCAATGAATGCTTTCTAAAATTCAACGTCGCAGGAGGCTAAGATTCTCCCCTACGGACGCAGTAGATTACGGCTGGCGCTGCAAAATTGGAATCCCTGCGGTTTATTTTCCCCGGGCGATTTGGGGCAGCGGGATGTCATCCCGGATGAGCATGGGGGTAAACATAGGCTTGTTAAAAATCTGGACAAACCGGGGGCATTTCACCAGGAAAGCATAGTAGACATTGTACCCGCAGCCCAGCATGGTTTCGGTATTGCCCATGCCCTTGGCGAGAATGACATCCGCCTGGTCCAGCGCCTGCTTGGCTTCCGGGCTGAGCAGCTCAATCTGGGTGCCGGCAACCCGGTTGCCGTTGTCAATCACCGGGAAGGGGAGTCCCACGGCGGCAGCATCCTCCCGGGTGGCATCGTTCTGGGTCACAAAACCCCGGACACAGAAGGTGATTTCCAGATTGGGATAGGCTTGCCGGATGGCCTCGGCAAACACCCGGTCAAAGCCAATCTCACCGGCGTTGTCCGTCAGGTACAATAGCTTCCGTCCCTTTGCCAGATCCGAAACAAAGCGGTCGAAAACCGGCCCGGCCACGTCGATATTCTTCGCACCGTCCAGCATTTCATCCAGCTTTTCATAGCTCACATTGCCTTGCAGGGCAGAAAAGTCCAGATAGTTTCCCAAAATGGCGTATTGCAAACCGGCCAGAATGGGATTTTCCCCGCCGTCCACCCGCCGCCGGATGTCGTCCATCCGTTCCAGCACAAACCGGTTGGAATCCAATTTTTCCTGGCGGAAGCGGTCAATTTCCAGCCCATACATCTCGTGGAGCAGGTCGGCAACCTTCGGGCCGAACCAGGGGGAGGGAACATCGGCAGGAGCATCGATGTACATCTGCATGATTTTCTTGAGGAAAGCGGTGGTTTCCTCCTCGCTGCCCAGGGGGCGCACCAGGTCGGCATTGCGGCGCAGATAGCATTGAATGCAGTAAGAATCCACGGGAAGGCTCATAGCTTGTTCTCCTCCTCTAATTTCAAAAGGTCGGCGGGGGAGTCAATTTTCAGTGCATAACCGCTGGGCGTGTCGAAGCCATAGGATGCCCAGATGAAGGGAACCCCGGCTTCCACCGTGGCTTCATAATCCCCTTGGGTGTCGCCGATGTAGGCGCAGGAGGTGATGCCGTACCGGTTCATCAGGGTGCGGATGGTCTGCCCCTTGCTGGTTCCGGTGTCACCGAAGCACAGATGCCCCCCAATCCACTGCCCAAGTCCCAGCTTTTGGATGCACAGCTCCGGGTAGCCCTGCTGGCTGTTGCTGACGATGAACAGCCGGTGGGTTTTGGAGAGTGTGCAGAGGGTTTCCGCAATGCCCGCGTAGCCGATGCGGCATTCGTTTTCTTCCAGGTAGCGGTTTTCCCGCGCCATGCAGCGCTCCATCAGGGGATAGCGCACCTGGGGCGGCATATCCGGGAAAAGCGCATCGGCAATGGCGGACATGACCTTGCCGAACAGGGGGCGCAGCCGGGCGGCATCTACGCAGCAGCGTTCCAGTCCTTCGTCCCGCAATTGCAGGTTATACCCCTCGGCCACCAGGGCACGGGAATCCCACAGGGTGCCGTCAATATCAAAAATCAGACTTTCAAATTTCATCTTGTCCCTCGTCCAAGTAGTGGCGGATGTGGCCGGTAATCATGGTCAGCGCCACCAGATTCTTGCCGCCCTCGGGAACGACCAGGTCGGCGTATCGCTTGCTTGGCTCCACATAGCGCTCGTGCATGGGCTTGACGGTGGCCTGGTACTGCTCCAGCACGCTTTCCAGCGAGCGCCCCCGCTTGATGCGGCGGCACAGGCGGATGTCGGCATCGGTATCCACAAAGATTTTAATATCCATGAGGTTGCGCAGATCCTCGTTTTCAAAAATCAGGATGCCCTCCACAATAATAACCTTCTTGGGCACCAGGCGGATGGTTTCGCTGGAGCGGTTGTGAACGGTGAAGTCGTACACCGGGCATTCAATGGCCTGCCCATGGCGCAGCTGATCCAGGTGGTAAACCATGAGGCTGGTGTCAAAGGCGGCAGGTTCGTCATAATTGAGCTTGCAGCGCTCCTCAAAGGGCATTTCGTCATGGCGCTTGTAATAGTTGTCGTGGCTGAGTACCGTTACCTCCGCCCCAAATTCGCCAATCAGGTTTTTCATTAGGGTTGTCTTGCCGCTGGCAGTACCGCCGGCAATGCCAATCACCAAAACTTCATTTTCCATTTCTGCTCCTCCTCAATCCGTCAGTCCCAGCATCCGCCGGGAGCGCGTTAAAATTTCCTCTGTGCCAAGGCTGTTTTCCACAATGACCTCGCCGGTTCCGTGTTCCAGCAGGTTGGCTTTTTCCAGGCGGTGCAGGGTTTCCCGCGCCGTTCCGTCGCCGCCGTCCAGCACTGCCACCCTCGGCCCCAGCATTCGTTCCATGGCATGAGAGGCAAAGGGAAAATGAGTGCAGCCCAGTACCAGGGCGTTTATTCTGCCCATGTAGGGATCCAGCAGCTGGTGGAGCGTCTGCTCCATGATGGGGGTGTCCACCAGTCCCTCTTCAATCAGGGGAACCAGCTGGGGAGCGGGGATTTTATAGACCTGACAGGCAGAGGCACAGCGCTGGAGCAGCCGGTTGAATTTTTCTTCCCGCAGGGTGACGGGGGTTGCCATCACGCCAATGCTTCCGCCGGGGTAGCGATCCGCTGCCAGCTTCAGTGCCGGTTCCACCCCCACCACAATCAAGTTGGGGTATGCTGCCCGCAGGGGGGTAATGGCGGCAGCGGTGGCGGTGTTGCAGGCCACCACCAGTGCCTTGAGACCATAGGACATCAGGTGGGCGGCGGCATTCATGGTCAGCGCCTCCACCTCTGCGTGACTGCGGGTGCCGTAGGGCGCGTGGGCGGAATCGCCGTAGTAGACAAACCGCTCGCCGGGCATCCGGCGGCGCAGATGACGCAGCACGCTCAGGCCGCCCAGGCCGGAGTCCAGCACCGCAATGTAATCCTGTTTGGTGTTCATAAGTTTTTACCTCTTTTGGCGGCAGTGCCGCCGGACAATGGTGCTTCGCGCCGTGGGGGCGTAGGCAAAACCGGCGTACCGTGCGCACACTTTTCCCTTATTCTATCAGATTACCTCATACTTTTCAACAAAAGAACAAAAAAAGCTGCCCCTGCGGTGTTTCGCAGGGGCAGGTGGGGTTATTCCACTTCTTCGCCGTTTACAATGGCAGCCATGATTTGCTTGTTTTTCTCAAAGTCAATCTTCAGCACGCCGCCCGGGCCATCGGGCAAATCCACCATCTCACCCCAGTAGGTTCCCTCAGCGGGGCACTGGTGGGAGGTCAGCTTCAGGCCAACCAGATAGGGGGTCAGCTCGGTGATGTAGGTTCTCATGTCATCGGTGCTGATATTGGTGATGATTTCGCTCAGCACCACGTCAATCAGCTTGTTCAGCTCCAGGGGGCTCATTTTAGCGGCCTTATCAATCACCTGGGTCAGAACCTTCTGCTGACGGACGACCCGGTTCATGTCACTGTCGGAATTGTTGACGTGACGCTCCCGGGCGTATTCCAGCGCCATGTCGCCGTTGAGGGTATTGACACCCTCCACCAGCTCATCGATGTGCTTGTCCATCTTGTTCCACTCGTAGTGCTCGTTAAACATGTCGCGGTACTCGCACATCTTGGTGTATTCGTCGCCCTGCAGGTCAATGTCCACGCCGCCCATGGCATCCACAATGGTCTTGAAGGTGTCGAAGCTGATTTCTACGTTGCCATCCACGTTGACACCGTAGTTGTTGGCAATGGTCAGGTTCAGCATTTCCATAGCACCGGCATCGCCCCGCCAGGCATAGCCCAGGGCATAGGCGGTATTGATGCGGTTCTTGCCGCATTTGTGACCGGCATAGTCAGCCAGCTTTACATAGCTGTCCCGCAGGAAGGAGGTCATGGCCAGAGTATGGGTTTCTTTGTTCAGGGTCAGCAGCATGATGCCATCGGCCAGCTTGCTTTCTTCGCCTGCGCGGGAATCCTGACCGACCACCAGGATGTTCACAATCTTGCCGGTTTTGCCGTAGTCAGGCTCGGTTGCAGCCTCTGTAGGTGCTTCGGTGGGGGCTTCGGTAACGGCTTCCGGCGTGGTTTCCTCCGGCCACTGGGAAACGGTGGGGGGTGGCTCTGTTTCATCCAGGTTGCCGATGAGGGCGGACAAGTCCATATCGGAGGTATCTTTTTCTTCAAACTTCGCCTGGGTAAATTTCCCCAGCTTGGAGTTCAGGAACAGCCACGCGCCGCCAATCTCCAATAGAAGGGTTGCGATTACGGTGATTACCACCGTCAGCACCACAATCTTCCAGGTGCCGCTGCCGCGTCCGCGCTTGGGGGCCTGGGAGCCGGAATTATATCTTCCTTGATATGACATTTCGTTTTCTCCTTTGGGTCTGTTGTAAAATCAAAAAACGGCTTTCGGTCATCATTATACACCATATTCAGAAAAAGACAATGCTTTTTTTAAAAAATTGTGTGGAAATTACCAGCTTCTGCCCCGGTTAAATCAGAATGCCGTTGCAGTGGTCGATTTCATGCTGGATAATCTGCGCTGTCCAGCCGGTAAAGGTTTTTACTCTGGTTTGGAATTTTTCGTTCTGCCACTGCACCTTGATGGACTGGAAGCGCTCCGTCTTTCGGCTTCCTGAAAGGGACAGGCAGCCCTCCTCAGTCTGATACGCCCTCTCTTTTTTGAGAATCACGGGGTTGAACATCACCATATAGGTGCCTTCGCAGTCAAAGGCGATGATGCGCTTGCTCACCCCAATCATGTTGGCTGCCATGCCCACGCAGCCGTCGCTGTGGGCTTCCAGCGTGTCCAGTAAATTCTGAGCAATGTCCATGTCCTCCGCCGTGGCCTCCCGGGAGGGCAGCCGGAGGAAAAATTCATCTTTGCAAATTTCACATATCATCTTATATTCTCCTATTCAGCGTGGCATACCGCTTTCCTTCCGCAGGGACGGTAAAATGGCGTGACCGAAATCGTCACGCCATTATGATGTTCAGCGGGAAACGCACGTTTTATTCACGGAAACGAAATCCCTCTGTCAGCCAGTGGAAAGAGGGACACTGTCTACATAGCAGCTATCCGGGCACAAATCCACTTTATTGTTCCACACCCTGCTGCTGTCCACATTGGGGTCAATATCCCAGGCAACACAATGGTTCTCATCTAAATACACCCGGCGGAAATGATTCCACTCCCGGAACGGCGCAAACACTGTTCCGGGTTGGAGATAGGGACGGACATCCAGCCTCCGCAGCTCTCCGTTGTCAAATCGCAGCACCAGGGTAAAATCATCCCGGGGCGTTACCTGAACAATTTGCCTGCGCCCGGCGGCAAAATGCGCTGCCATTTTTTCATCCATCCCACGGAACATGGATATTGTCGGCATAAAACTCTCTCCTTTTCCTATAGTATAGCAAGGATTCCACATCAAATCAATAAAATAGTGTAAACAATCAGGGCAATCGCATGAGTTAAATATATATGAACGCACTGTTAGCATGAAGATATGGAACAACCAGCCGCATTGTGTGGATTCAGCTTATGGTTAGCACCCCTTGGCTTCCCCCGGGGGGAAGCTG
>URPI01000142.1 GCA_900549705.1 uncultured Eubacteriales bacterium | reverse complement strand
CCCGGGGGAAGCCAAGGGGTGCTAACTTTTAGCGTGTACGCTCTAGTAGGGGTCGCCAACTTGGCGACCCACCCGGCGAAGGGCAGGACAGGTGTGGGGAAAAGAAAGAACCCAAACCCCATTCTTAATATTTTTTGAAATTTCCGGAAATTCTTCCCGTTTTTTATGATTCTATGATAAGATAATACTACCAACCAACAAGGAGGAATTGCTTATGAAACGTTTGCTGAGTGTCATCCTGGTGCTGACGCTGCTGATGCTTCCCGTGCAGGCAGGGGCGGCATCCACGTTCCAATTCACCCGGGAGAATTTCCCCCGCATGGACGGCTCTACGTCCCTTGTTCCCCTGGGGACGGGCATTACCAGCGTCCTACTGGGGCTTGACCGGGAGGAGGCCGGGGCGCTGGTGCAGTTCAACCGCACCACCCAATCCTTCCGCAATTTGCAGGAGGGCTACTGCGATATTGTGATTGCAGCAGAGCCAAAGAACCAAGTATTTGACGAAATGGAACAGGCACATTTTGGCTATGAGATCCAGCAGATTGCCACCGAGGCGCTGGTGTTTGTGGTCAATGAAGACAATCCGGTGGACAATCTGACGACCGGGCAGCTCCAGGATATTTACGCCGGTAAAATCACCAACTGGGCGCAGGTGGGCGGCGAGGATGCCCCCATCGAAGCCTTCCAGCGCAACGCCACGGCAGGCAGCCAGGTGATGATGGAGAAACTGGTGATGCAGGGCGAGCCCATGATGGAGGTGCCCACCACCATGGTGCCCGGCGCGATGGCAGCCTTGATTGAAGCGGTAAAAAACTACGACAATTCCGCCAATGCCATTGGTTACACCGTGTACTATTATGCGGCAGATATGCAAATGGCCTCCGGGTTAAAAATTCTCAGCGTGGACGGCGTTACTCCCAGCACGGCCACCTTGCAGGACGGCAGCTATCCCTTCCGCAACGGCTACTATGCCTGCATTCCGGCGGACGCGGCGCAGGGTTCCCCGGCGCGGGTGCTGTACGATTGGCTATGCAGCGAGGCGGGGCAGCGGCTGCTGGAGCTGGAGGGCTATGTGCCCGTGTACGCTGCGGGCGAAGCGCCGGACAGCGGGGAGAACGTGCGGGTGGATTATTCCAACTATGTCCCCAACGGCGGTCAGGCGGCAAAATACACCCTGTTTGACTGCAATCACGATGCCTTTGAGCCACGCAATGACTATGGAAAGATTTATCCCTATGACGGCGCTCAATTTTTCAGCAACTACGAATATGACGGCAGTGTCTATGACTATCCCGCGGGTTATTTGCAGGGCTTTTACACCCATAGCGGTGAGCTGATTACGAACCCCATCTACACTTCTGCTTACCGGCTTCCACTGGACGATGAGGGAAAGGAGTATGCATGGGTGGTGACGGACTTGGAGGGGAACTGCGGGTTCATTTCCAAGGACGGCAGCTTTGCCTCCGGCTGCTGTTATGTGGATTTCTTCTCGGTGGGAGATGTGCTGATTGGCACCCGAAACCGGGAGCAGACGGAATTTGACCTGTATGACAAGCAGCTGAATTTGATAAAGACCCAGGCTGACTTCACCATTGGCCAGCGAGTCTATTTCCCTTCAGATGTACACGGCGGACTGATGGCCTGCGTGGATGCCGTACTCTACAACAGCGACACGGCGGAGACGCATTATGCAGTGCTGGACGACAGCGGCAAGGTGCTGCTGGAATCTGACCGCTATCTGGGCGTTGACGATAACGGAATTATCTACCAATACGGCGAAGAATGGAACACCACCCTGCTGTTCCGGGACCTGACCCCGGTGGTTGACCCGGAGCTGGGCAGCTACAGCGTGACAAATCTGGGGGATCGGTTCTATCGGATTCAGGCGGACAGCCGGGACTTTATCATCGACCAGGATGGCGGAGAATTTGAATGGGACTATGACGATGTGGAATATTGCACCGACGGCTTCCAGGTGGTGCGGGGGGACACAGTCACCATTTATGCAAATGACGGACACCTGCGCTACCGGGAGATTCCCAAGAATTGGCAGTATCAGGGGGAGGGCATCTTTATAGAAAATGGCCGGGATTACGGCGTGACCCTGCACCGGATGCCGGACGGCCTGACCCGCAGTTTCCCGGATGCTTCCTATGGCTACCGGACGGAAAAATTCATTTTCATCATGGCACCGGAGGGGGACGTGGTGCTGAACCTGGATTTTGAGGAGCTGGACAGCCGGTTCCGCAACGCCTATTGCGGCCAGGATGTGTTCAACGGCAAGAAGTACATCGTCTGCTATGGTGCCTATGGTTTTCGCTTCGAGTCCATCATCATGGAGGAGAATATGCAAACGGAAGTGATGCGGTTGATTGGCAAGCCGCCGGAATTGCAGGACGGCTGTGTAACCGTGAGTGACGATTGGTGCTTCCGCAGCTATGACATGGAAGGAAATCTGGTGTTCTGTTATCCCACCTACGGTTTAGGTAGTGGAGATTAAGGTGTCCACTCCACCTGGCGCTTCGCGCCATGATTGACAAACACCCCTCGGATGATATAATGGGTTTCACCAATTTATCGTCCGGGGGGATATTTTATGCCAGGAATCGGCACGGTTATCAATGTGGCGGCAATCCTTGCAGGAGGCACAGCGGGACTGCTGTTCGGGAAAATCATCCGCTCCCAGGTGCAGGACGGGCTATGCACCGCCTGCGGCATTGCCACGCTGTTTTTAGGGCTGGCGGGAGCCATGGAGGGAATGCTCAGCGCCCAGGATGGGAAAATCGTCAGCGGCGGAACCATGCTGGTCATTGGCTGCCTGGTTCTGGGGGCCCTGGTGGGCGAGCTGCTGAATCTGGAAGACAAGATGGAGCGGTTTGGACAATGGCTGAAGGAAAAGACGGGCAACGCCGGGGACGGCGGGTTCGTGGATGCCTTTGTGACGGCATCCCTGACGGTGTGCATCGGGGCCATGGCTATTGTGGGCTCCATCCAGGACGGCATCCGGGGGAACTATTCCATTCTGACGGCCAAGGCGGTGCTGGATTTCATTCTGGTGATGGTGATGACCTGCTCGATGGGCAAGGGCTGCCTCTTTTCCGCCATCCCGGTGGCGGTGTTCCAGGGGAGCATCACAGCGCTGGCAGGGCTGGTTGCCCCACTGATGACCGACGCGGCGCTGAATAACCTGTCGTTTATCGGGTCAATCCTGATATTCTGCGTGGGAATCAACCTGATTTGGGGAAAGAACATCCGGGTGGCAAATCTCCTGCCCGCAGTGGTGTTTGCGGCTGCCGCCGCATTTCTGTAATAAAAAATCGCTTCACCAGTTGGCGAAGCGGAGTTGACAAAATGATTAAGTTGGGGTATAGTATAGACACAAGGGGTGCTACCAGTAGGTCGGTTCCCCCTGCGCTCGGACTAAGAAGTAGTCGCTGGCTTGGAGGCGTGGCGGCTACTTCTTATTATTGGTTAATATCATTACAATCAATGATATTAACCCCACAAGGAACATACAGAACTGGATTAAATCCGGCCATGTAACTTCCATTGCGTCCACCCCCTCTCTGTACAGACTGGGGGCAAAATAAGAATATCACCCCTGAAAAAAGAAAAGAATATCAGGGGGAACCGCCTACCGGGGCGCTACCGGTAGCACCAAGGGAAGAATAGCATAGATTTCGACAAATTGCAAGAAAAAAGATATAGCAGGACATGATTGCGTGAGAAGGCGGTCATGTCCTGCTTTGTTATTTTTATGCCAATTTGTATTTTTCTTGATACAGAGCGTAGCGTTCGGCAAATTTCTCCCGGTCTTCCTTCATGGCGCGCAGGGACTCGTGGAGATTTAGCTTGCCTTCGTGCATATCCATGATGCATCCTGCAATATTGGAGCAGTGGTCGGACACCCGCTCCAAATCCGTGAGCATATCCGACCAGACAAATCCGGCCTCAATGCTGCACTGCTCCTTTTGCAGCCGCAGAATGTGGTTGGTGCGCAGCTGCTCCTTCAGTCCGTCAATCACCTGCTCCAGCGGCTCAACCATGACGGCGGATTGCAGATCATCCTTCAAAAATGCGTCCAGGGACAGGGAAAGAATTTCACTGACGGCGCTGGTGAGCACCTTTAATTCGGCCAGCGCCGGGGCGGATAGTTCCATTTTTTTCTGTTGCAGTTCTTCGGAGGAGTGTACCAGGTTCACGGCATGGTCGGCAATCCGCTCGAAGTCACCGATGATTTTCAGCAGGCGGGCAGCCTCGTTGCTGTCATCGGCGCTGATGCGGCGGGTGCTGAGCTTCACGAGGTAGGTGCCCAGGATGTCCTCCAGGTGGTCGGTTTTATCTTCTTCTTCCTGCACCTGCTTTGCGGTTTCGGGGTTGAAATCCGTCAGGACGGTGATGCCCTGGTTCAGCGCCCGGACGGAGGTGGCAGCCATATCGGCGGCAACCTTCCGGCAGCGCTCCAAGGCAACGGCGGGGGCAGCCAGCAGACGCTCATCCAGCTCGCTGGCAACCTCGGGCTGCTTGCTGTCGGGCACCAGTTTGCACACCAGAGCTTCCAGCCACTGAGAAAGGGGCAGCATCAACAGGGTACACAGCAGATTGAACAGGGAGTGGGCAACTGCGATACCCATGAGGCCGGTGCTTTCCTGGAGCAGTGCCGGGGCGAAAATGGCTTTCACCAGGCAGAACACCGTCAGCCACACGGCGGTGCCAATCACATTGAAGCTCAGGTGAACCATAGCGGCGCGCTTTGCATTTTTATTGGCACCAACGCTGGAAATCAGGGCGGTGACACAGGTGCCGATATTCTGTCCCATGATGATGGGAATTGCTGCACCGTATGTTACCTGGCCGGTGGCGGCCAGCGCCTGCAAGATACCCACGGAGGCGGAGCTGGACTGGATAATGGCGGTGAGGGCGGCACCGGCCAGCACACCCAGCACGGGGTTCTGGAACAGCAGGAACAACTGCTGGAAGCTGGGAACATCCCGCAGACCGGAGACGGCGGCGGACATACTCTCCATGCCGTACATCAAGGTAGCGAAGCCCAAAAGAATCAGGCCGGTATCCTTCGACTTGTCATTCTTGCTGAACATCAGCTTGATGGTGCCAATCAGCGCCAGAACGGGGGTGAAGGAGGAGGGCTTCAGCAGTTGGATAAACAGATTGCTGCTGGAAATGCCCGCCAGACTTAAAATCCAGGCGGTGACGGTGGTGCCGATGTTGGCACCCATAATCATATGGATGGCCTGACGCAGGGTCATCAGCCCGGAGTTGACAAAGCCCACCACCATTACCGTGGTGGCGGAGGAGCTTTGAATAATGGCGGTCACCACAAGGCCGGTGAGCAGGCCGATATACTTATTGCTGGTCATTTTGGAAAGCAGACTGCGCAGCCCGCTTCCGGCGCGGCGCTCCAGTGCCTGACCCATGATATTCATGCCGAACAGGAACAGGCTCAAGCCGCCAATCAGATTCAGTAACCCGAAAATATCCATTCTATCGATTCCTCTCTTATGGTTTCGCCTTTATCATAATCTTACAATGTAAAATCCGCTATCGGCCAATTGTAAAGAGTATGTAAAGTGAAGCAAGGAAAGTAAGCTTTTGACGGAGGCTGGTGTTGTATGCTCTGAAAGACTTCTCAAGCAAGCGGTTGGGGAGTCTCTTGGAACACACAACCTAAAACCGCAGAGAGAGCCGATGAAAGGAGTACAAACAGCATGAATATCACTTACACAC
>URPI01000141.1 GCA_900549705.1 uncultured Eubacteriales bacterium | reverse complement strand
TTGTCTACTTCAATTCGTGATTGCTTTAACCAGTAACAATTTCAGCTTTCTGTGCAGGCTTTATGAAGGCGACCCAGTGGAGCAGGCAATAAGGAAGTGGAAATGCGGATAACCTCCATATCGAACTGATAAAATCCCTTTAGGAACGAAAGGGCGCACTCCTATACGCTCCTATCGGGAGTATGTGCGTCCTGGGTCGCTTCATTCCCGGTCAGCAGAAGAAAACTGCCAGAACCGAGAATGTATCGTCACGACCTTCCGTCAAGGTGGCTACACCCCTTGCGGACGGCAAGTTTGAAAACACAAAATTAGGATGAGTTTCTTATGTTAAAACGAATAAATGAACTGATAAATATTGTTATTGGAGTTAGTATCGGTGTGTTTATAGGATGCGGGTTATATAGTTTCTGGGATTTCAAAAGCCACCCAGAGCTGTACGCAATGCAATCTGCTCCGTGGTATACAAGGCTTATTCTGTGGGGAGCGGTGACAATAGGAATTGTAGCTATTGCCGCTATTATCAAATTGATTATCCGTAAGAGAATACATGAAGGATAGCAACTGAATACCGAAGAACTGACCGTTGACTGGTCTCAAAGTGCGAAAAGTTGACGGCCTTTTCTACCTCTAAATCGGCAAAATTGTTGGCGTAGCCAGAGGTTCAATTACATCTTGGCGTAAATGCCGAAATCTGCCTGCAAACTTCGATGCAGCAAATCTAAACATCAAGACCTGATTCTTGGCTGAAGGAAAGCCTATCCCCAAAACTGACGGGATAGGCTTTATTGCATCTCCTTGTATCATAGAAATTTCCCAGTCCTGCAATACGCAGAACTGGGAAAATATTCACTATGAGCTACAAAAATGAAAAATTATGCAATCGTTTTACAACAGGTTTTATACACATCGGTTCCCAAACGAAAGAAGCATTATCCTAATCTGGCATTTTTTCTGCGAAAACAGAAGTGTCGACAACCCCCAAAAGCCTTGATTCCATGCGATCTTTCGGGATTTCTTAGCCAATCGGTTTCTTTTATGTGATGAGCATTGCATCGCCAAAGGAAAAGAAGCGGTAGCGTTCTTTCACAGCCTCGTTGTAGGCATTCAGAACCTTTTCTCTCCCGGCAAAGGCGGATACCAGCATCACAAGGGTGCTTTCCGGCAGGTGGAAATTGGTGATAAGGGCATCCATGGCTTTGAAGATGTAGCCGGGATAGATGAAAATATCCGTCCAGCGGGACTTGGCTTCAAAGCTGCCATCGTCATTGACCAGCGATTCCAGGGTGCGGCAGGAGGTGGTGCCCACGCAGATTACCCGCCCGCCGCTGCGCTTCGTCTCGTTGAGAATGTCGGCGGTCTGCTGGCTCATCATGCACAGCTCGCTGTGCATATGGTGGTCGAGAACCTCCTCTGATTTCACCGGGCGGAAGGTGCCCAGCCCCACATGGAGGGTGACAAAGGCGGTCTTTACGCCCTTATTGCGGATTTTTTCCAACAGCTCCTGGGTGAAATGCAGTCCGGCGGTGGGGGCGGCGGCGGAGCCGACCTCCCGGGAATAGACGGTTTGGTAGCGCTCCTGGTCGGGAAGCTCTGCCTTGATGTAGGGGGGCAGGGGCATTTTGCCCAGCCGCTCCAGCACCTCCAGGAAGATGCCCTCGTAGTGGAATTCCACCACCCGGTTGCCGTCCTCCTGCACCTGACGCACGGTGGCGGTCAGCTCGCCGTCACCAAAGGTCACGGTGTCGCCCTCCCGCATTTTGCGCCCGGGCTTGCACAGGCATTCCCACTGCTTGTTCCCCAAATCCCGCAGCAGCAGCACCTCTACTGCGCCGCCGGTGGGACGATGCCCCATCAGCCGGGCAGGCAGCACCCGGGAATCGTTGAGCACCAGGCAGTCGCCGGGGTTCAGATAGTCGATAACGTCATAAAAATGCTTGTGGGCAATCTCACCGGTTTCACGGTTCAGCACCATCAGCCGGGAACTGTCCCGCTGTTCCAGGGGAGTCTGGGCAATCAGTTCTTCCGGCAAATCATAATAAAAATCATGGGTTTTCAATTTTTTCTCCTCCGATTCCAAAACACCAATAGTATAGTCCATTCCCCCGGATTTTGCAACAGACAAATTGAAATTCATCTGCATAGACTGGTACGGAGGTGTTTCATATGAAAAATCCACTCTTTACCGGTGTCTGTACGGCGCTGGTCACGCCGTTTCTGAACGGCGAAGTCAACTATCCCATGCTGGAGCGACTGATTGCCCGCCAGCTGGAAGGGGGTGTCCATGCCATCGTGCTGTGCGGCACCACCGGGGAAGCCCCCACCCTGACGGATGAGGAAAAAAGAGACATCATTGCCCGGGCAAAGCAGGTGACGGGGGACGACTGCCTCATCATTGCCGGAACCGGCTCCAATGATACGTCCCATGCGGTGCGCCTGAGCCGGCAAGCCCAGGAAGCCGGGGCGGATGCGGTGCTGGTGGTCAGTCCATATTATAATAAGGCCACGCCGGAGGGGCTGTGCCTGCATTATCAGGCGGTGGCGCTGTCGGTGCAGCTTCCGGTGATTGTCTACAATGTGCCGTCCCGCACCGGGGTGGATATTCCGGTCAGCGTGTACCGGGAGCTGTCCGCCATGCCCAACATTGCCGGGGTAAAGGAAGCTACCGGAGACATGAAGAAGATTCTCTCCATCCGTGCCCAGTGCCCGGCGCATTTTCGGGTGTGGAGCGGCTGTGATGAGCTGACGGTGCCCACCCTGGCGCTGGGGGGAGCGGGGGTGATTTCCGTGCTGTCCAATCTCTACCCGGAGATGACGCAGACCATGGTGAGCGCCGGACTGGACGGTGACTTTGACACCGCTGCCGATTTGCAGATTCGGTTTGAGCCAATCATTCGGGCGCTGTTCAGCCAGCCCAACCCCATCCCGGTGAAGGCTGCCATGAAGCTTTTGGGCTTTGACTGCGGCGAACCCCGCCTGCCCCTGACCCCGGCGTCTCATCAGCTGGCAGAAAAGCTGGGGACACTATTAAATATCGTTTAATCTGCCAATAAAATCATCCGAGCCATGTTTTGGTGGCTCGGATGATTGGCGTTATGTTAAGCTTCCGGTTTGGCGTGCAGCACCGTCACCGGGCGGGTCAGGGCACCAAGGGATTGGTAAAAGCCTCGCAGCGTTATTCAGCAAGAATGGCCTTGTGGAAGACCTTCTTGCCCTTGCGAATCTTCACGCCCTCCCTCAGCATGGCCTCGGTGACCATAAAGGTGGGGGCGGGCACCTTCTCGTCGTTGACGAGAACGCCGCCCTGGGTGACCAGGGTGCGGGCTTCCTTGTTGGAGGATGCCAGCTTGCAGGCGACCATCAGATTGAGAATGCCAATCTGACCGTCGGTGAGCTGGTCGGCGGTGATTTCGGTGGTGGGCATATGCTCCTCATCACCGGCTCCACCCATAAACAGTGCCTTGGCGGCTGCCTGTGCCTTCTGTGCTTCCTCCTCGCCGTGTACCAGCTTTGTCAGCTCAAAGGCGAGAATTTCCTTGGCCTCGTTAATCTTGGCATCCTTCCAGGTGTCCATCTCGTCAATCTGCTCCAGAGGCAGGAAGGTGAGCATTCGGATGCACTTCATCACGTCGGCATCATCCACATTGCGCCAGTACTGGTAGAACTCGTAGGGAGTGGTCTTGTTGGGATCCAGCCACACCGCGCCCTTGGCGGTCTTGCCCATCTTCTTACCCTCGGAGTTGAGCAGCAGGGTGATGGTCATGGCGTGGGCATCCTTGCCCAGCTTCCGGCGAATCAGCTCGGTGCCGCCCAGCATATTGCTCCACTGGTCGTTGCCGCCGAACTGCATATTGCAGCCGTAGTGCTGGAACAGGTAGTAGAAGTCGTAGGACTGCATGGGCATATAGTTAAATTCCAGGAAGCTCAGACCCTTCTCCATACGCTGCTTGAAGCACTCGGCACGGAGCATATTGTTGACGGAGAAGCAGGCACCGATGTCCCGGATGAAATCAATGTAGTTCAGGTTCAGCAGCCAGTCAGCATTGTTGACCATCTGTGCCTTGCCCTCACCGAACTCGATGAAGCGCTCCATCTGCTTTTTGAAGCAGGCACAGTTGTGTTCAATGGTCTCCTTGGTCATCATGGAGCGCATATCCGTCCGACCGGAGGGATCGCCAATCATGGCGGTGCCGCCGCCAATCAGAGCGATGGGCTTGTTTCCGGCCATTTGCAGCCGCTTCATCAGGCACAGCGCCATGAAGTGACCCACATGCAGGGAGTCGGCGGTGGGGTCAAAGCCAATGTAGAAGGTGGCTTTGCCGTTGTCAACCATCTCGCGGATTTCTTCTTCATTGGTCACCTGGGCAATCAGACCACGGGCAACCAGTTCATCATACACTTTCATTTGTTCAAATTCCTTTCTATTGTGCTGTGCAGCCGCAGATGAGCTTTTTCAAAACGGCGCACAGAGTATTTACATTGGTTTCATCCAGCAGGGTGTCTCTGGGGGTGTGAATGCGGGAAAGATACAGCCCCACCTTGCAGCGGTTCAGAGCGCAAATGCCCACGCCATAGGGAAAATTCATCTGGTCAGAGGGGTAGATGGAGAAGCCCTTGGAGCGGAGGGTAACGGACTTCTGCCCGAAATTCCCCTGGAGATGCTCTAGGGAAAGGAGCATTTTAGGATTCTTTTTCAGCTTTCCGGTGGGGAAGAAATAGATTTCATCCCCCTCTCCCACGCAGTCCAGATTCAGCACCAGCTGACGGGCGGTTTCCTTTTTGTGCTTCGATTGATACGAGGAGGAGCCAATCAGCCCCGCCTCCTCCAAATCAAAGAGAATGAAGCACACATTTTTCCGGCTTTCCGGGGGGAGAGAGCCTGCCAGCTCCAGCAGGGTTACCACGCCGGAGGTATTGTCATTGACATTGGAGGGATTGGCTGGGCCAATCAGCACGAGCAGCAGTTCCGCCCACAGCAAAATGGAAAATAGATAATAGCCCATGCCGGAGGAGTGAAGCAGCCAGCCAGCCACAGCACCGATGGCGGCGGCGGGGAGCAGCAGCACGGCACACACAAAAATCTGATACAGGAGAAACAGCCAGAAATTGCAGGGGGTAATCAGATTGGGGAAGGGGAGTCGGGCGCAGGTGTCATAGTGGGCGGTAACCAGGAACTTTGATGATTGGGGATTTCCAATTACCAGATTCCGGCTGCCAAAACTGCCTTTTTCCGTGTGAACCTCATAGCCCAGATGTTCCAGCCACGATGTCACATCCTGGCGGAAGGCTTCCTTTTGCTGCTTGGATTTGCGGACGGGATGGCATTTTGCCACGTCCATGGGTGTTGTCATGCTGCACCTCCCAGTAAAAAAACAACGCCCCCTGTCCGTTCGGACAGAGGGCGCAAAATGCACGGTACCACCTCTGGTGCAGTGAAGCCTCACAGCTCCACTCTCAGGCCGTCTAGCAACGGCTCTCGCTGTATCGGGCGAACCCGTCCTACCCTACTGCTGCTTCGGGCAGACCACTCCGGGAGGTATTTCGGTGCGCTTTCCCGCTGCCTTGCACCACCCGGCAGCTCTCTGGCGGAAAGGGGGACACCTACTTCATCCCATCCATGTGTTTCTCTATTGGGGCTATCCTAGCAAATTATCATTCATTTGTCAAGCCTTTTTCATGATGCTGCAGGACGATTGCATGAATTAAGAAGATATGAACACGCTATTACCATGAGGATATGGAACAACCGGCTGCGTTGTGTGGAGTCAGCCTATGGTTAGCACCCCTTGGCTTCCCCCGGGG
>URPI01000140.1 GCA_900549705.1 uncultured Eubacteriales bacterium | reverse complement strand
ATGATGCCGGAGAGGACGGCGGAGGCGGGGGCGGGGGCAACCGGGTGGGCAGTGGGGAGCCAGCCGTGCAGGGGATACATACCGGCTTTCGTACCGAAGCCCACCACACCCAGAAATACCGCCACCTGAATCAGGGTGGTGTGACCGGCGGCCTTTTCGGCGTTCAGGGTGCCGCCGGAAACAAAGTCCAGGCTGTCGCAGTAGCGGCTCAGGAAGAAGATGCAGCCCAGTGCCAGAAAGGCACCGGCCACGGAATAGAACAGGTACTTGAGCGCACCCCGCACGGCCTCCTGGGTGCGGTCGTGGAGCACCAGGGGCATACTCAGCAGGGTAATCATTTCAAAGAACAAATACATGGTGATGAGGTTCCGGGAGAAATCCATGCCCACCAGCGCTGCCAGGGACAGCAGGAAAAAGGAGAAGAATTTGTCATCGTTTTCTTCGTGGTTCAGGTACTGATAGGCGTAAATGCCCACCAGCAGGAAACCGAAAGCGGCAATGGCCACAAAGAGCTTGCTCACCTTATCCACCCCCAGGGTGACGGTGAGGCTGTCGGTCATGGAAAGCAGCACGCTCTCCCGCTCCGGGGAGAACAGCACGATAAAGGCCAGCATGGCTTCCAGAGCCAGGGTGATGGTGGTTACCAGGTGTTTGTTCTGCTTGCTTTTCACCAGGGGCAGCAGGATTCCCGCCAGTGCGGGGAGCAAAATCATAAGGAGCATCATTAAGGATTAACCCACCTTTCCAAAAAGTGTCAGACCCTGACGCAGCAGGGACAGCAGCGGGGAGGCGAAAATGCCTGCCGCCAGATTCATGAGGCTGAAGCAGAGCGCCGAGACAGCAAAGGGAGGCTGTGCCTTGCACACCGCAGCGGAGGCTATGGGGGTGCCGGGGGTGTAGAGCCGGATGATGGTTCTTGCGAAATAGAAGGTGTTCAGAATGGTGCTCAGTGCCAGTACCAGCAGCGTGGGCACGGTGTGCCACCCGGCAGAAAGACCGGCCTCGGCCAGCAGGAACTTGGACATGAAGCCCATGGTCAGGGGGATGCCAATCATGCTCAGTGCCCCCAGGCTGAATGCAAAGCCTGCCATGGGGAGGCAGTAGCCGCTGCCCTGCAAATCCTTGAATCGCTTGCTGCCCCCTGCGGCATCGGAGAGCCGGGAGGCGGACAGGAACAGCACCGGCTTTGTGATGGCGTGGGCAAGAATGTGGTACAGTGCGCCGATGACACCGGCCTCCGGGCTGATGCCGATGCCCAGGTAGACATAGCCAATCTGGGCGGCGGAGGAATTTGCCAGCATTCGGAAGATGTCATTTTCCTGGATGGCACCGATGGAACCGAAAATCATGCCGCACAGGCCAAAGAGGAACAATACATTCTGCATTCCGCTGCGGTAGAACACGTCCGCACCGAAGCCGCTGAAAATCACCTTCAGCAGGAAGAAGATGTAGCCCTTGGACACGAGACCGGACAGAATGCCGGAGGAGCAGGGAGTGGAATAGCCGTAGGTGTCCGGCATCCAGAAGTGGAAGGGAAACAGGCCGCTCTTGATGGCCAGACCCACGGTAATCAGGCAGATGGAGGTGCTCAGGGGAATGTGGTACTGGCCGCTTTCATAGAGGGCGGCCACGCTGTCATGAAGGCTGGGCAGCAGCAGATGGCCAGTGATGTTATACAGGATGGTTACACCCAGCAGGAACAGACCCGAGCCAATCAGGCTGAAAATCATATAGCGCACGGCGGCCAGGGTGGTTCTGCCCAGCTGACGGATCATCAGCAGGCTGCAAGTGGCCAGCGTGCAGATTTCAATGAACACATAGCCGGTGAAAATATCGTTGGTGTAGCACAGCACCAGCAGGGAGGCCTGAATCAGGTCAGTCATGACGAAGTAGAAGTGACGCTTGTCTTCGGCCAAATCCAGCTGGAGGCGAATCTTGCCGCCCATGAGGCACAGGAGCATCACCAGGGAGAAGACGGAAGAAAACAGGCTCTCCAGAATGCCCATGCGGATTTCGTTGCCCCAGGGGTGGGGGAAGTGTCCCATGATATAAGTGACAGGCTCACCCAGCTGCAACACCATTTGCAGTACCAGGCAAGAGCAGATGCAGCACCCGGCGCACAGCGCCATGGACAGATACCGGGCAGCCTTGCCGTTTAAGACGGAAGATACCACGCTGCACGCCAGGCACGCCACAATGCAGAACAGGGGAAGGTTTGCGGTAAAGCTCATTTGGCATCCCCCTCCTTGCTGGCCGTTTCGGCCTTTTCTTCCTGGCGTGCCATCATATAGATTTCGTCCAGGTCAAGGGTGTGATACCGCTGGTACAGCCGGATGGTCAGTGCCAGCATCACGGCGGTGACGGACACGGACACCACGATGCCGGTCAGCACCAGTCCGGCGGGCAGGGGATTGGCATAATGACTCACGTCGGTCACCCCGTCCACAATGATGGGAGCGGTGCGCCCCTTGATATAGCCCATAGAGGTCAGCAGCAGGCAGGAGGCCGTATCCATGATGTTCAGCCCCAGAATTTTCTTGAACAGATTGTGATGCAGCAGCAGCGTGACAAGGCCAACGGCAAACAGAATCACGGCAATGACATTGATGCGGCTGTTCCAAAGCGTTTCCAGCATCAGATTTTCCCCCTTTGGAAAATGGAATAGAAGCCATACATGGTGCAGGCCACCACGGTGCCCACTGCCACGTTCAGCGGCATAATCAGACCGGCGGAGAAAATGCGGCCTGGAATGCCGGTTTTGAAGATGGTTTCCAAATGGTTGGCACCACAGTAGAAAGAGTAGCACTTTGCAAAGCTGTAGAAGCACAGGGCACACAGCACCACAATGCGGAAGACCTTCAAATTGAGAACCTTATCCAGCGGCTCAAAGCCAAAGGCCAGGGCGTAGAGAATCAGTCCGCCGCCAATGACACTGCCGCCGGCGAAGCCGCCGCCGGGTCCCAGGTGGCCGTTGAAGATGACGTAGATGCCATAAACAATCACCAGGGGCACCACAATCCGGGCGGTGCTGCGCAGCAGGGGGTCAGCCTGGGTGATTTTCTTGTCTTCCTCGGATTCATCGTTATTCCCGGTGAGGGACAGCAGCAGGATGAACACGGCGGTGGTGGCGGTGTACAGCACATGGGATTCCCCCAGAGTATCAAAGGCACGGTAGTCGAGAATCACACCGGCCACCACATTCACCGCGCCGGTTTCCTCCATGCCCTTTTCCACATAGCGCTTCATCACCTCGTTGTGGGCGGGGGAGTCGGCAGAGCCAAAGGCGGGCAGCTGCTCTACAGTCAGCAGCAAAAAGCCGATGAGGATGCAGCACAGGATAACAGCAAAGGCGGGGTACAGCTTGCGGAAGGAGCGGATTTCCCCTGCTTCCAGCCGGTTCACCGGCTCCAGCTTCCAGGGATGGTCACGGTTGCCCTCGTTGACGTTCAGCTCCGCCTGCCGGTCGTGCAGCGCGGCGGTGAAGTCAAATTCACCGGCATCCCAGGTTTTCAGCCAGGAGAGAAACTTATTTGTTTTCATCTTGCACCTTCTTCCGAATGGAGCGAATCTTTTTCAGGGTCAGAAACAGCAGTACGCTGGAAACGCCGGCACCGACGGCAGCCTCGGTGATGGCCAGGTCTGGGGCTTCCAGCAGCGCCCAGATGATGGACATGATAACGCTGTAGGCCATGTAGATGACCAGGGAGACCAACAGATTCTTGCTCAGGCAGGTGGCAATGCCGCACACCAGCAGCAGTCCCAGAAGCATCAGCTCAATGATGTCCATGGGTATCGTCCTCCTTTTTCAAATGGGAATCGGCGGTGTCGTCGGTGGAAAGCTCCATCCGACCCACCAGATGGGAGGCAATGGGGCTGCCTACCCACAATAGGATGAGCGCCACCAGCAGCTTGGGAATATAGTCCATCGAGCCGGTGGCAACCATCAGGCCGCCGCAGATGGATGCCATGGAAAGGGTGTCCACAATGGCGGCGCAGTGCATCCGGTTCATGACGAACCGGAAGCGGAACACGCCCAGGATGCTCACCGCTGCGGCAGCTACGCCAATCATCAGCAGGATGGCGGCGATAAGATAGCGGATGGTTTCAAACATCGTCAAATTCCTCCCCCTTCTCGTGGGATACAATATTGATTTTGGCCAGCACCACCACGGCAAGAAAGCTGATCAGGCAGTAGATGATGCACACGTCCAGCAGCCAGCTTTCCTTCAGGTAAACGGCCAGAACGGCAATGATGGCGGTGGTCAGGGAGCCGGTCATGTTGATGCCCACAATCCGGTCCGCCATTCTGGGCCCCCGGATGGCTCGCACCAGGGCAAAGCCCAGCCCCACGGTCAGGCAGACCATCACGCCGATGAGCACATAAGAAAAAGCATTTTCCATGTTCAGTCCTCCAATTTCCGAATCCAGCGCTGGAAGGTTCCGTTTTCGGAGGTGTCCAGCATGGATTTATCCAGGCAGTGAACGGTAAAGGTATCGCCTTCCACCTGCACGGTGATGGTGCCGGGGGTCAGAGTGATGGAGTTTGCCAGCAGGAAGCGGCCAAAATCCGTCTTGAGCCCGGATTGGAAGGTAACCAGGGTGGGGGTCACCACATAGCGGCGCAGCAGGATGTCCCGCGCCACCACCAGGGCGGCTTTGATAATCTCCCAGAACAGCACCGGGGCGTAGGCGCAGAAAATGGGCGCTTTGCGAATGAGACGCAGCTCCATTTTCGGCGTGTAGCCGAACAGCCGGTATTCCAGCAGCCCCATGGCGGCAACAATGGCCAGCCCCAGAAGCACAATCTCGGAAGTCACCTTTCCGTTCAGCAGCAGCCAGAAGAGAAAAAGAATGATGTACACGATAATTCCTCCTGATTGTTGATTTCTTGACACCCTATCTTAGCACAGGTTCATAGAAAATTCATCCATTATTTCACAGAAAAGTTGACCAAAAATGTGGGATTAAAAGGGTAGAACTCTGACAAAACAATATGAACCGGTACAATTTAACCGATTATGGTTCGTGACAAAATCGTTGCTGTAATCCGGGGGCATCCTGGTTGAATGGAACCAGCTTCCCCACTCGAACCGTAGGGGCGGATAGCATCCGCCCGTAACCCCGGATTTCAGCCAGTACCCAGATGAGCGTACACGCCCGGCGCGCAGCGCCCTTGCCGCCCCTGGAAGGGGAGGTGGCCGAGTGTAACGAGGCCGGAGGGGTTTGTACGTCAACAGTGTGGTTGGATGAATGGTGCAATCCGGCGCGCAGCGCCCTCGGCTCCACCTCTGGGGGAGCTGCTGAGCGAATGCGAAGCTGAGGGGGTGTACCCCAAGGTAACGCAAAAGCCTCCTGTACAGCCATCCGTCTCTTGACAAGAATCATCCTGTCCAAGAAAAGAAAGCTTCTCTCTCTGGGCGGCTTGTCCGCCTGACAAGAAGAAAGATTTTCTTTCGTGATAGCTTTCGCTGTTGCCTTTGCAGTAGCTCTTGCTTTTGCTTTTGTAATAGCAATAGTGGGTTTGTTTTCAAAAACAACCGGTTGTTTTGAGAAGTTGATTCCGTTGTTTTGGAGGTTGTTTTCCAGGTTATTTCGCCTGTACATCGGGTGTATCGTTGGCATAATACCGACACGCACATCCAAATTTCGTTCTGAACGGTGCATCGGTGGTGCTTGTAAGATGAAAATATTATACCATATGCGTTCTTAAAAGTCAATAAAAACATTCAAACAAGAACATTTTTGCACACACCCTGTAGTAGACTGTCCTGACTAATAATTTATGAACAGCCAACGGCGATGCGTC
>URPI01000139.1 GCA_900549705.1 uncultured Eubacteriales bacterium | reverse complement strand
GGTGCGTATCCAGAAGGGCGACAAGGTCATTCAGTACGTAAAGGTTCAGCCCGAGGACTGCGCCGAGATCGTGGAAAAGAGCGTTCTGGGCGACGAGGTCATCGAGCGCCTGCTCTACAAGAAGGGCGAAAAGGTCTACGTTCAGCCCGATGAAATTCCCTTCATCGCGAAGCAGACCCGGATCGTTCTGGAAAACTGCGGCAAGTTCGACGCCGAATCTCTGGACGAGTATCTGGCCTCCGGCGGCTTTGACGCGCTGAAGAAGGCCATGTTCGCCATGACCCGGGACGAGGTCATCGACGAAGTGGACCGCTCCGGCCTGCGCGGCCGCGGCGGCGGCGGCTTCCCCACCGGACGGAAGTGGAAGCAGGTCGCCCGTCAGAAGGAGACCGTGCGCTATGTGGTCTGCAACGGCGACGAGGGCGACCCCGGCGCATTCATGGACGGCTCCGTGATGGAGGGCGATCCCTTTAAGCTGATTGAGGGCATGATGATTGCTGCCTATGCCGTAAAGGCGCAGGATGGCTATATCTATGTCCGTGCCGAGTATCCCATGTCCGTTGCCCGCTTGCGCCATGCCATTGCTCTGCTGGAGGAGCGGGGGCTGCTGGGTGACCGGATTCTGGGCACCGATTTCAGCTTCCATCTTCACATCAACCGGGGTGCCGGTGCTTTCGTCTGCGGCGAAGGCTCTGCACTGACTGCCTCCATTGAAGGCAATCGGGGTATGCCTCGCGTGAAGCCTCCCAGAACCGTTGAAAAGGGTCTGTGGGAGCGTCCTACCGTGCTGAACAATGTGGATACCTATGCCAACGTTCCCAAAATTATTTTGCAGGGTGCCGACTGGTATCGCACCATCGGCACTGCCGGAAGCCCCGGCACCAAGACCTTCTCCCTCACCGGTGCCATTGAGAACACCGGTCTGATTGAAGTACCCATGGGCTCCACCCTGCGCCAGATTATCTTTGACATCGGCGGCGGTCTGAAAAACGGTGCCACCTTCAAAGCGGTTCAGATTGGTGGTCCCTCCGGCGGCTGTCTGACAGAAAAGCACCTGGATGAGCCGCTGGACTTTGACTCTGTGAAGAAATTCAACGCCATCGTCGGCTCCGGCGGCATGGTGGTCATGGACGACCACACCTGTATGGTGGAGGTTGCCCGCTTCTTCATGTCCTTTACCCAGCGGGAAAGCTGCGGCAAATGCGTCCCCTGCCGGGAAGGCACCAAACGGATGCTGGAAATTCTTGAAAAGATTGTGGCAGGTCAGGGCGAACTGGAAGATTTGGACAAACTGGAGGAGCTGGCTTCCATGGTCAAGACCATGGCGCTGTGCGGCCTGGGCAAGTCTGCCCCGCTGCCGGTTATTTCCACGCTGAGTACCTTCCGGGATGAATACGTGGAGCATATTGTGGACAAAAAGTGCCGTGCCAAAGCCTGTACTGCGCTGCGGCGCTATGTCATCAACCCTGCCTACTGCAAGGGCTGCGGCAAATGTGCCCGCAACTGCCCGGTGAATGCCATCAGCGGCAAGGTCAAATTGCCTTACCACATTGACCCCGCAGTTTGCATCAAGTGCGGCGCCTGCAAAGAAAACTGCGCCTTTGATGCCATTTACATCGAGGCATAAGGAGGGAGAGCCATGGGAACCATTACAATCAACGGCAAAAAGGTTGCTTTTTCCGACGAAAAAAACATCCTAACCATCATCCGCAAGGCGGGCATCGATATGCCCACTTTGTGCTACCACAGTGAGCTGAGTACCTTCGGTGCCTGCCGCCTGTGTACCGTGGAAAACGACCGGGGGCAGTGCTTCGCCTCCTGCTCCGAGGAACCCCGGGACGGCATGGTAATCTATACCCACACTGAGCGGCTGCGCCGCCATCGCAAGCTGATTGTGGAGCTGCTGCTGGCTGCTCACTGCCGGGACTGCACCACCTGCATGAAGTCCGGCGAGTGCGTCCTTCAGGATTTGGCGCACAAAATGGGCGTGCGGGAGGTTCGCTTTCAGAACTATAAAGAGTTCAAGCCCATTGACTATTCCTCCCCTTCCATCGTCCGTGACCCCAACAAGTGCATCCTGTGCGGCAACTGCGTGCGGGTGTGCAGCGAGATTCAGGGCGTGGGCGTGCTGGGCTTTGCCCACCGGGGGACGGATGCCGACGTGACCCCCGCCTTCCATAAGAAACTAAAGCAAACCAACTGCGTCAGCTGTGGTCAGTGCCGGGTATACTGCCCCACCGGCGCTCTCACCATTCGCACCAATCTGGAGGAAGTATACGCCGCTCTGGGTGACCCCAACGTTCGGGTAGTTGCTCAGATTGCCCCCGCCGTCCGGGTAGCCGCCGGGGAAGCCTTCGGGCTGCCCAATGGCACCAACTCCATGGGGCGCATTGTGGCTGCGCTGCACCGCATGGGCTTTGACCAGGTGTTCGACACCAGCTATTCCGCCGACCTGACGGTGATGGAGGAGAGCAAGGAATTTTTGGAGCGGATGTCCGCCGGTGAAAAGCTGCCGCTGCTCACCTCCTGCTGCCCTGCCTGGGTCAAGTTTGTGGAAAACGAATTTCCGGAGTTTAACAAGAATGTGTCTTCCTGCCGCTCTCCCCAGGGAATGTTCTCCTCCATTATCAAGGAATACTATCGCCGCCCGGAAAACAACCCGGAGGGAAAAAAGACCTTTGTGGTATCCATTATGCCTTGCACCGCCAAGAAGGCGGAAATCAAGCGCCCGGACAACTTCACTAGAGGCGAGCAGGACACAGATATTGTACTGACCACCACCGAGCTGACCCGGATGATTCAGAATTTCGGCATTGCCTTTGACAAGATTGAGCCGGAAGCCTGCGATATGCCTTTCGGCATCGGTTCCGGCGGCGGTGTCATCTTCGGTGTCACCGGCGGTGTTACCGAGGCGGTTCTGCGCCGCCTTGCCAATGGGCATGACAGCGCCAGCCTGGCTGCCATTGCCGAAAGCGGCGTGCGGGGCGAGGAAGGCATCAAGGAGCTGACCGTCCCCTATGAGGGGATGGAGCTGCACCTTTGCGTGGCCTCCGGTCTGTCCAACGCCCGCACCGTGATGGAGCAGGTGGCTTCCGGCGAGAAGCACTACGATTTGATTGAAGTGATGGCTTGCCGCCGGGGCTGCATCATGGGCGGCGGTCAGCCCATTCCCGCCGGTCCCCGCCACAAGGCTGCCCGTGCCAAGGGACTGTATCAGGCGGATGGCAGCATGATTATCAAGAAGTCCGACGAAAATCCCCTGGTGGATGTGTTCTATAACGGACCTTTCAAGGACATGACCCACGAGCTGCTGCACCGGGCAGAAAGCGAAGCATAAGCATCATCTGACCATAAAATAATAGCGGCAGCCGGGAGATACCCAACGTATCCTCCCGGCTGCCGCCTTTTTTATGCCCCTGTTTTCCGTTTTTCTGCAACCTTGTTTTCATACATATGTCTGTCCGCCTGGTCGAACAGCACCTGGAAGGAGCAGCCGGGCAAATCCGAAGACAACACCCAGCCGCAGGCATAGCTGATATCAACGAAGCCGTTGTTGCCATGGTGCAGCTGGTTGAATCCTCTGACATTCCGATGCAGCTTGTCCAGTATCTCCTCCACGCTTTTTTCGGTTGCACCATAAATCACAGCCATGAATTCATCGCCGCCATAGCGTCCCACAAAATGGGGCGCAGGGATTGCGCCGCGCAGCATTCTTGCAAAATTGGCAATCAGCTGGTCACCCACAGAGTGCCCCAAGGAATCATTGGCCTTTTTCAGATTATTCAGGTCAAAGACAATGCACGCCACCGGCTCATGGGTAATGCCGGAATCCGAAAAGAACAGCTCGCAGCGCCCCTTGTTGGGCAGCCCGGTATGCTCATCGATAAATGCCTTTTGCTCCAATTGGCGGTTTTTCCGCCGCATTGCAACAGCCTCTGCCGTTTGGATAATCATGATGACAATCAGCAGCGTCACATCCGCCACCGTTGCATACTCCAAAGAACGAATGGTATCGGCAATGGACTGGGAATATTCCTCCGCAGCAAAAACCGTCCGATCCGCCATACGGAAATATTTTTCGCTCACATCCACAATATCGGTGGCGGCATAACCCTCCTGGCGAACCCGGTAAATTTCTTCCTTCAGCTGCTGCCACACCGCAATTTGCTTATCCAAATCCGTCAGATATTTTTCGTCCGGCAGCTGCACCAGACCGTATTTCCGGGAGCCGTTGCGCAGGCCGTAGGTGATTTCATCCAGATATGCAATCAGGTCGTCATCCTCCTGTCCTACGATTTCCAGCTTGATTTCCCGCTGGGTCGCACCTCTGACCAGCCCCGCATAGTTCAGCACTCGCGCCGTTCCCTGCAAGTTGTCAATCTGGGCAACCATGCAGAAAACCAAAACTGTCATCAAAATGATCAGTAATCCCTGAAAACAGGCAAACAGCGCCCTTCTCTTTTTTTCCATAGAGCGATTTCCTCCATCTGTGCATTGATGCCGCAGGGGCTCACCGGTGAAAGAAAGCCGCCCGTGAAAGAAAATCATCCACGGGCGGCTGGAAAAAACAAGAAATGCAACCGGCTGTCATCGTCTGACCGCTGCGGCAGTCAGGCATTAGACCCATATGGCTTTGTGTCGCCGCCTTTCGGCGGGTTTACCGCGTATGAAGTTGGGAAACAGGCCGATAACGTGCCTGTCATTCAAAAATTATTATAACAGAAGATTGGAAATCGTCAATTGTACTAATTAGACCATTTTTTTGTGAAAATCGC
The DNA here is from genome assembly GCA_900549705.1 of uncultured Eubacteriales bacterium. Classification (GTDB taxonomy): domain Bacteria; phylum Bacillota; class Clostridia; order Oscillospirales; family Oscillospiraceae; genus Faecousia. The sequence continues at coordinate 1,040 of URPI01000139.1, read as the reverse complement.
CCCCGCAGCTATGAAAACTGCGGAGGCGATTTTATTTCTTTAAGGCGCTTATGCTTCCTGGCTCAACACCACGGACAGCTGAATTTGTCTTGCCGCTTCCTTCAGGTCAAAGCTGCCGTTGTCGGCGGTGACGATGTGGACTTCGTACAGATCTTCCGGGGTCAGCTCCGTGGGAATGACACCGCTCTCCTCCTGGATATGCCACACTTCTGCGGGCAGCTTCACCAGGCTGCCGTCGGCGGTGCGGGCATACAGGGACAGTGACTCCACCTTGCCGGACAGGCCGGTCATCCGCAGGGCAACGGTGGTATTGGGGTGGACATTTTCCACGTTCACCGTGTAGAGCCAGCTCATTACCTGACCCTGCCCGCCCATAGCTTCAAAGGCATCCTGGCGCAGCACCTTCCGGGTGGCGGTGTCCAGGTTCACCTGACGGTAGGGCATCTCCGGGAGGTAGACAAAGCGGTCTTGCAGCCGCAGCAGCTCCAGATAGCCGGTGGGGCAATACACGCTGTTGCCAGCGCCGCCGGCATACATCCCGATGGCCATGTTGTTATAGCCGAATTTGCTGGAAACGTCCATGGCGAAAACCGTCTCGCCGGTATCAAAGTCCAGCATGATGAACTGCCACATTCCGGTGGTCAGATCCTGCACATAGCCATAGACATAGCCGGTGGCGGTGGAGAGCTTCATGATGGAGGTATCCCGCAGGTCATTACGGCTCCAAATGGACTTCATTTCATAGCCGTTTTCCGTTTTGATGGTGTCCATGCGCTCCACGCCAGGAACAATCATCTTGTTGCCCTGGGTCACCCAGTTCATGTCATAGATATTGGCGTAGCTTTGGATGGAGGAATCGCTGTCTGCCGCTGCCAGCTGGGGGCTGCCTGCGCCGAACCAGTTGCACACAATGGTGCTGACGGTGCCGGAACCGTTGTCATAGACGATGGCGGAATTTTCCACCGCCACAGGCAGGTCTTCCGGCAAATCATCAATCACAGGTGCCATGGCGACCACTTCGCCGGTTTTGATGTCCAGTG
>URPI01000138.1 GCA_900549705.1 uncultured Eubacteriales bacterium | reverse complement strand
TTACGGACAAACCCCTCCGCCTCACGTTCGTTCGGCACCTCCCCTTCCAGGGGAGACATGGGCACTTCGTGCCAGCGGGTCGCTAAAATAGCAATACTTGCTACATCATTTACAAATTGTTTACTCATGCAATTGTCGTGCCTCCGAAGCAGGGTCACGTCTGCTCATCCGGTATCAGCACGCAGGCGCAGAAATTTGCCTCCGGCTGGTAGCAGTGGATGGTCAGGTTCTTGCCGATTTCGGGGCTGTAGTCATGCAGCGTGTGGGGGGTGCCGTTCAGGGCGGTGTCCGCATAGGTCACCAGCCATTTTTTGTCGCCGTTTTTGAATACTTCATAAAAGGAGCGGTTCAGCATCTGCTGGATGGGAATGCCCTCCACCTGCTCCATTTGGTGGTTGCAGTAGCGGAAAATAAAGTCAATGCCATGACCGTTTTCGTCAAAAAGCAGCTCGATAATGCAGTATGCCACGGGCATTTTATCCAGAATGCTGTACTTATCATAAAAGTCCGCCGCCGGAAGAAACAATGTGCCGCCGCTGCTGCGCATTTCCAGCTCCCTTTTCAGCTTTCGATGGGTGCTGAGATAGCGTGTCCTTCCCTGAAAGGTCTTTCCGTCCGCCATGGTGTACACGCCGCTGCTGCTGATGTGCACAATTTTATCCCGCCGGACAATGGCGCTTCTGGAAATGGAAAGAAAATCCTCTGCCGGCAGTGCTTCCAGCACCTGATGCATGGGGTCTGTACAATAAATCTCCGCACCGGACTGGCGGCACAGCACCGTGTGCCGCCCCTGACGGTAAACGGAAAGAATTTCGTCAGGAGTAACCTGATGGCGCTCCCAAAAGCGCTGTATCTGCTCTATAAAAACGCGCCTCCTTGTTTCATTTGCGTTTATTGTACCAAAAGCTTGCTCGAAATGCAAGGATAATTGCCGTTTGATGTATTAACGGCAAACGATATGTTAATTTTATACAACTCATCCCCCTGCTAAATTGTTGAAATGCACGAATTGCAAATTTATATTGTAATTCAAGTACCCCTGTGATATGATGTCCTTGACCGAAATAGAAAATCGGCATTAAAGGAGGATTTGCAGATGAATATCAAACGATTGGCGGCGACTGGCGTTATGCTGGCCATGCTTCTGACCGGGGCTGTTATGGCTCACGGCGAGACGGCGGATTTTGGTAATCCCGCAGACTTTAAGACGGGCATGGAGGAAAACTTCTATGTCCAGGAAGGCAGCTTCCGGGAATTAGACACCATCAAGATGGCCTCCCAGGGCAAGCTCATGAGCTGCTTCGGCAACAATGCAGGCTCTGTATACACCGTGTTTTTCCTGCCCCCGGCACCGGAGCAGGACTATGCCATTGGCAACCCCCAGCGGGGATGGGCGGACGAAGCCCCCACCGCCATCGATGACCCGGAAATCGAGAACTATCCCGCCAACCCCTTCTTCTCCCCGGCGGGCTGGCAGTATAAGCTGCGGCAGGATGAGGCGCTGGTGCTGTTCACCGGACTTCCGCCCCAGTGCAAGTATTATTCCTTCATCAACTACATTCTCTTTACCCAGGAGAAGGAACTCAAGGATTATACCGGCGAAAAAGCCTATTTCCGGGTGGGTAATCAGGACATTGGCCTGTATCACCCCGTCTTCGGCTCCATCGGCTCATCCATCCACGCCGGGAATGTGAAGTCCACCGACGGCAGCCCCTATGGCAGCCAGGCGGTGATTGTCATCAGTGCCAACCAGACGGTGACGGACACCGTGCTGGCACAGCTCAAGGCCAGCGGCTTTTCGGAGGATGTAATCAACGTGATGACCATCCCGGCGGAAACCTACCGCATGGGTCTGGAAAAGGGGAAGGACACCTTTGCCTTCCTGGGCAGAATCTCCCAGCCGGAAAGCCAGGAGGACTATGATGCCTACATTGCAAATCTGAAAGAGACTTCCACGGTTTACCGGGTGACCCCCAAGGAAGAAGTTGCAGACGCGCCCTATGAAAATGAGACGCTGATTCCCCGCGGCACCGGCGTTCACGAGGCGGCCAGCCTGCCCCGGGTGGAGGAGCATCTGGACGAAATGCGCAAGGCCATCATTGCCCAGTATGCAGACGAATACGACTATGAGGAACTCACCGGCGACATCGCCGTGCCGGAGGGGCTGACCGCCTACACCAAGGACATCAATTCCCTGGGCGACAACCGGGACACCTCCTACCTCATGACCCGGGACTTCACATTGAACAGCGACGAGGATTTCATCGTGGTGTACGGTGTCAACCACACCGCCACCGGCAAGGCGCAGTACTCCAACGCCGTGCTCTATTCCCGCCCCATGCTCAACGGCATTTGCAGCGTGTATGATTCCCTGTTCACCGGCTCGGCAGAAGATTACCTGCCGGAGGACTGCGCGGAGGCGGACAGCTACTATGTATACAAGATGGCCCGGACGCAGATGGATGACTATACCGGGGTGATTGAATACTCCACCGGCAACGAAAAGGGAAAATTCTACGGAGCGGACAATGGGGCTACCCTTCTGATGGCCTTCCGCGCCTATATGGATGAAACCGGGGTGGGCCCGTCCTACTACGAGATTGTGTACGACAGAACCATCGTGTTCCATAAGAAGTAAGGAGGGCATCATCGTGAACAGCAAACGCTTTTTCAGCCTGCTGTGTGCCGGTGCATTGACCCTTGGCTGCTGTGCCGGAGCTTCGGCGGAGGACATGACCCAAAAGCTGGGTCTGACCCCCGAGCAGAAGGCCGCCACCCAATTCACTGCGGATGCCAACGAGCAGGTGTATGCCCTGCTGGACTTTGAGGACAAATCGGAATTTGACAACGCCACCCGCGGCCTGATTGCCAGCCCGGAAGCTCTGGAAATCAGGAATGAAGAGGGGAAACTGATTTGGAGCCAAAAGGCCTATGATTTCCTGGACGGCGATGCGCCCTCCACAGCCAACCCCAGTCTGTGGAGAAACACCCAGCTTAACCACATCTACGGTCTGTTTGAGGTATGCGACGGCATCTATCAGGTGCGGGGCTATGATTTGTCCAACATCACCTTCATCAAGGGTGACACCGGCTGGATTGTCTTTGACCCGCTGATGAGCACGGAATGCGCCCAGGCGGCGCTGGAGCTGGTCAACGAAAATCTGGGCGTTTTGCCCATTAAGGCCGTGGTATACAGCCACTCCCATGTAGACCACTTCGGCGGTGTGCTGGGCATTGTCACCCCGGAGCAGGTACAATCGGAGGGGATCGCAATCATTGCCCCGGAGCACTTTGAGGAGCACGCCATCAGCGAAAATGTCTACGCCGGAACGGCCATGGCAAGACGCGCCACCTATCAGTACGGCAGTCTGCTGGAAAAGGACGCGCAGGGCGCTCTGGCGCTGGGCATCGGCATGAGCCAGTCCAAGGGCACGGTTGAATTTCTCTCCCCCACCACAGACATCACCCACACCGGTCAGGAGCTGGAAATTGACGGCGTGAAGATGGTGTTCCAGCTGACCCCCGGCACGGAAGCTCCCGCAGAAATGAACACCTGGTTCCCTCAGAAGCAGGCGCTCTGGCTGGCAGAAAACTGCACCGGCACGCTGCACAATCTGTATACCCTCCGGGGGGCACAGGTGCGGGACGGCAACGCCTGGGCAGAGTATATCATGGAATCGCTGGCGCTGTATGGCCAGCAGGTGCAGGTGGTATTCCAGTCGCACAACTGGCCGCACTGGGGAAATGAAAACATCCAGGAATACATGACCAACACGGCAGCCGTCTATAAATTCATCAATGACCAGACCTTGCTTTACATCAACCAGGGCTACACCGAGGCGGAGGTTGCCAACATGATTCGGCTTCCCGAGGCCATGGAAAAGGTATGGTATACCCGGCAGTACTACGGCACGGTGTCCCACAACGCAAAGGCAGTCTACGCAAAGTATATGGGCTGGTATGATGCCAACCCTGTTCACCTGCTGGAGCTGACTCCCACCGAGGAGGCCAAAAAGCTGGTGCAGTACCTGGGTGACACCAACCGTGTGCTGGAAATGGCAAAGCAGGACTATGACAACGGCGAATATCAGTGGGTGGCGCAGATTACAAACACACTGGTGTTTGCCGACCCGGAAAATCTGGCCGCCAGATACCTGTGTGCCGATGCCTTGGAGCAGCTGGGCTATCAGGCAGAATCCGGCACCTGGAGATGCGCCTACCTGTGTGCCGCCCAGGAGCTGCGTCAGGGAACCAACACCGACCCGGCCAGCCGCGCCTCTAACGTGAACATCGTAAGCAAGATGACCCCCGCCATGATTTTCGAGTACATGGGAATCCGGCTGGACACCATGGCCGTCCCCGACCTGAGCTTCGTGGCCGTGGCCAATCTGCCGGAAGGCTCCTACACCGTCCGAGTGCACAACGGCGTTCTCCTCTATCAGGCGGGCATCACCTGTGACAATCCCGATGTGGTGTGGAACACCAACACCGCCGGTCTGTCGGCCATTGCCGCCAATAAACCAGCCGGTATTGAAAAGCTGGTTCAGCAGGAGGGCGACACAAGCCTGACAACCCGGCTGGCAGAGGCAATGGTGGAATTGAGCCAGTATAAGTTCTTTCACATCGTTGAGCCGTAAAGCTTGACAGCACAGCAGCCACCGCGGATTTCCCCGCGGTGGCTTTTTTCGCCGCTGCAAGTTCTGCTTTCCCACTTTGTAATTCTACCACTTACCTTCCTATCACGACCACCCATCGAAAATCACTGGAAATTCTTCCCCCGTGGGGCTATCATATTCCCACAGAAGGGAGGAAACCGGATGAAAATTGAAATCCAACTGGAACCGGAATGCGCCGAGCCAAAAATCATCGTGGTGACGGACAAGGTCACCGATGAAATCAACGAGCTTCTCAAGCGCCTTTCGGCGGAGCAGTCCCCCATGCTTGCGGGCTTTCAGGGGGAGCAGGTGACTGCGTTGGAGCCAAGCCAGCTCTACCGCGTCTACGCTTCCGGCGGCAAGGTGTACGCCGAGGCGGAGGGCGGAACGTACCTGCTGCGGCTGCGGCTGTATGAAGCGGAGCAGCGCCTCGCCAGCTGCTCCTTCGTGCGCATCTCCAACGGCGAAATCATCAACCTGAAAAAGGTCAGAGGGTTTGACCTGAGCTTCGTGGGCACAATTTGCGTCACGCTCTCCAACGGAACGGTCACCTATGTCTCACGGCGGTATGTTTCCAAAATCAAGCAGTTATTCGGAATTTGAGGTGGTATTATGAAGAAAAAAATGTTAAAGCGGGGGCTTCTGGGCCTGCCCATCGGCATTGCCATCGGGCATATCATCACCCTGATAATTTCCGCCGGGTTTGGGGACGGCGGTTATTACCCCGTCACGCCGGAACTCATCGACGCAATGGGGGGCGCGCTGAACGCGGTCATTCTGCAAACCGTCCTGTGCGGCATCATGGGGGCGGGGTTCGCGGCAGCATCCGTCATCTGGGAGCTGGATTCCTGGAGCCTGGCAAAGCAAAGCGGCGTGTATTTTCTGACCGCAAGCCTCCTCATGCTGCCCATTGCCTATGCCGCCAACTGGATGGAGCACTCCCCGGCAGGCTTTCTCTCCTATGCGGGCATTTTCGCGGCGATTTTCGTGGCCGTCTGGCTGACCCAGTATTTCAGCTGGAAGCAGAAAATCAAACAGATGAATGCCGCGGTGCGTAGCAAGGAAAATAAGGAATAATATTGTTTTAATTTGAACCGTTAGAAAACGCGCAATTCATGGCGCGAAGCGCCCTCGGCGCCCCCTTTGGGGGAGCTGCTGAGCGTTAGCGAAGC
>URPI01000137.1 GCA_900549705.1 uncultured Eubacteriales bacterium | reverse complement strand
CGCCCGGCTTCGGCTGCCCCGGGCAGCGGCCTCCGGCATCGGCGTGGGAGCGGTGTTTGCCGTGATTTGCGCCGTGCTGACCCTGCTGGTGGGGTTGGCGCTGCGGGAGCTGCGTGTGCTGGCAGGCATCCTGCCCCAAATGGAGCTGACTGCCCGCAGTGGGCTGGAGGCGTTGCAGCTGTGGCTGCTGAATCTCTCCGAGCGTACCTCCCCCGGCATCCGGTCGCTGTTGCAGCGCAATGTCAACGCGCTGTTCTCCGATGGCACCGCCATGCTGGACGGCATTGCCCGGCAGGCACTGAGCATGGCGGGGAGCTTTCTGACCCAGCTGCCGGACGGCGCACTGGGCATCGGCACGGCCGTGCTGGCCGCCTTTCTCACCTCCGCAGAGCTGCCTCACATTCGGCAATGGGTGCGGACGAAGCTGCCCCGGAAGCCCATCCAATCCGCCGTGGAATTTCTCACCCGGCTGCGCGTCACCGCCGGGCAGTGGCTGATTGCCCAGTTAAAGCTCATCAGCGTCACCTGTCTGCTGCTGACCGCAGGGTTTTTTCTGCTGCGCATTGAGTATGCCCCTCTGTGGGCCATGGTGGTTTCCCTGGTGGACGCGCTGCCTATTTTGGGCACGGGCACCATTCTGGTTCCCTGGAGCCTCATCTGCCTGGTGCAGCACGACACTGCCCGTGCCATTGGCCTTCTGGGCATCTATGCAGCAACATCCCTGACCCGCTCCATGCTGGAACCACGATTTGTTGGCCGTCAGCTGGGGCTTGACCCCCTGGTGACGCTCATCAGCCTGTATGTTGGCTTCCGGCTGTGGGGCATTGCAGGCATGATGCTGGCACCACTGCTGGTGATTACCGTTATTTCTGGATTTTCCTCGCTGAAACCGGCGGAATAATCCCCCAATGCGCCAAATCCGCTATTGTACATCCCGGCTTTTTTTGATATAATATTTGGAAAAAGTTTTTGTTGGATGTGTGTGATTGTGAAATATGGAATTTGGAATGTATCGAAGCCAACCCCTCAGGGGGTAAACAGCCTGTGCGCCGCCGGTTATCCCGAGCTGGCAGCAAGAATCCTCTCCGCCCGGGGCATCGAAACCGCCGCCGCTGCCCATGAATGCCTGGACTGCAACTGTGAGCTCCCGTCCCCCTATCTGCTCACAGAGATGGACGTGGCCGCCGGACGGGTGGGAATGGCCATGAGTGCCCACGAAAAAATTGCCGTGTTCGGCGACTACGATGTGGACGGCATTACCGCTACCTGCCTGCTGACCGACTTTCTGCGCAGCTGCGGGGCCGACTGCATCAGCTACATCCCCGGGCGACTGGAGGAGGGCTACGGGCTCAATCCCATCGCCGTCAACTATCTGCATGAGCAGGGCGTAAAACTAATTGTCACCGTGGACTGCGGCATCACCGCCATTGCGGAAGCGCAGCTGTGTCACCAGCTTGGCATTGACCTGGTGATTACCGACCACCACGAGTGCAAGGACAAGCTGCCGCTGGCCATTGCCATCGTTGACCCCCATAAGCCCGGCGACACCTACCCTCACAAGAATCTGTCCGGCGTGGCGCTGGCCTTCAAGCTGGTGTGTGCCCTCAGCGGCAACCCGGAAGAAATGCTCCGGGAATACGCCGACATGGTGTGCCTGGGTACAGTGGCCGACGTGATTCCCCTGGTGGGGGAGAACCGGGTGTTCGTCTCCCGGGGGCTGCAAGCCCTGAAGCGTACCACTCGCCCCGGTTTGGCGGCGCTGATAAAAGAATGCGGCTGTGACCCGGATTCCCTCAACGCTTCCTCCATCGGCTTCATGCTGGCTCCCCGCATCAATGCCGCCGGACGTATGGGTCAAATAGACATTGCCATCGACCTGTTTTTGACCCACGATGAAGCCCAGGCCGCCAAGGATGCCAAGGGTCTGTGCGAGCTGAACCGGCAGCGGCAGGCGGTGGAATCAGAAATTTATAAGCAGGCCATCGATATGCTTCCCCAGGGCGGTCTGCCCGATGCCATTGTGCTGGCCGATGAGAGCTGGCATCAGGGCGTGGTGGGCATTGTCGCCAGCCGCATTGCCGAGGAATTTGCCTGCCCCACCTTTCTCATCTGCCTGGACGGGGAGCACGGCAAGGCCAGCTCCCGCAGCCATGGGGGCTTCAATCTGTTTGCCTCCCTCACCGCCCTGTCCCCGCTGCTGGAAAGCTACGGCGGCCATGAGCTGGCGGCAGGCTTTACCATCAGCCGGGAGAATATCCCGGAGTTCCGGCGGCAGATGTGTATCCTCGCCTCCCACTATTTTGAGGGGGAGACCCTGCGCACCAGTTTGAGCATCGACTGCGTGGTGCCCCCGGAGCTGATAAACCTATCGGAATTTGACGCGCTGGACATTTTGGAGCCAACCGGTGCCGGATGCCCCAAGCCCGTGCTGATGCTGCCCGGCCTCACCGTTGACCGGGTAACCATGGTAGGGGGCGGCAAACATATGCGTCTGCGTCTGCGCAGCGGACGGCAGTTCTTTAACGCCATCTATTTTTCGGTCACCCCCGGCAGCGTGAAGCTCCAGCAGGGGGAGGTGGTGGATGTGGCATTCCAGCCCCAGATAAACTGCTATCAGGGAGAGCGGCTGCTGCAAATGAACGTGGTGGACATCCGCCCCAGCTGCCCCGTCCCCTGCGGCACCGAGACCATCCATTACCGCAATCTCCTCAGCGGCTGCCTCAGCGCCGCCGATGCCGGATTCATCACTCCCAGCCGGGAGATGCTGTCCATCATCTGGCGGTTTCTGGCCGCCCAGCCGGAGCAGCCCATTCAGGAATCGCCCATCTGCCTGTGCCGCAAGATTGTCCGCTGGTCGGCAAAGCCCCTTTCCCTGGAGCAGCTGATGACCTGCCTGGATGTTTTCCGGGACGGCGGCCTTTTAACCCAGCAGCGAATGCACAAATACATGACCATTACCCTGACTCCCGGGCGGGAGAAAGCAGATTTAAGCAAAAGCGCCACCATGCAGCGGCTGTTAAACGCCGCCGCAGTGAAAGAGAGCTGATACGATGGAAACCTTTGAAGAACACTATAATTCCATGTGCGCCGCCATTGCCCGCAAAATGCCCACCGCCGACATGGACTTAATCGACAAGGCCGTCCAGTATGCCGATGAGAAGCACAAGCACCAGAAACGCAAGGACGGCTCCCCCTACATCATCCACCCCTTGGCGGTTGCGGAAATCGTGGTAGAAATGGGGCTGGACATTGATGCCATTCTGGGTGCCCTGCTCCATGACTGTATTGAGGACACCGATGCCTCCCACGATGAGATTGAAAAGCTGTTCGGACCCACCGTGGCGGAGCTGGTGGAGGGCGTTACCAAACTGACAAGAGCCAATTTCTCCTCCACCGAGGAAGCCCAAATGGAAAATCTGCGCAAGATGTTCATGGCCATGAGCAAGGACATCCGGGTGGTGCTGATCAAGATTGCTGACCGGCTGCACAATATGCGCACCATGCAGTACCAGTCCCCGGAAAAGCAGATTATCAAGTGCAAGGAAACCATGGACGTGTACGCCCCCCTGGCGCACCGCCTTGGTATGCAGAAGATGAAATGGGAGCTGGAAGACACCAGCCTGAGATACTTAGCGCCCAAGGAATACGCGGAAATCACCAGCTATCTGGATGCCCACCGGGAGCAGGATGAGGCCTTTATGAAGTCCATCCAGTTCAAGATTACCGACCGGCTCAACGCCATGGGCATTCAGAACACCACCTATGGCCGCATCAAGCACGTTTATTCCATCTATCGGAAGATGGTTGCCCAGGACAAGACCATGGATCAGCTGTACGACATCTATGCCTTCCGGGTTATTGTCAACTCCATTCCCGACTGCTACAATGTGCTGGGACATATCCACGACCTGTTCAATCTGGTGCCCGGGCGGTTCAAGGACTATATTTCCACCCCCAAGCCCAATATGTATCAGTCTCTGCACACCACCGTTATCGGCTCTGAGGGCATCCCCTTTGAGGTTCAGATTCGTACCTGGGATATGCACGAGACGGCAGAATACGGCATCGCTGCCCACTGGAAATACAAGCAGGGCACCGGCTCCGGCAGCGAAAAGGACTTTGAATGGGTGCGGCGGCTGCTGGAAAGCCAGCAGGATGCCGATGCCGAGGAATATGTTCAGTCCCTGAAAATCGATATGTTCGACGATGAGGTGTTCGTCTTTACCCCCAAGGGCAGAATTGTCTCCCTGCCCTCCGGCTCCACCCCCATTGATTTTGCCTATGCCATTCACTCCGGTGTGGGCAACTCCATGATTGGCGCAAAGGTCAACAACCGCATCGCCAACATCGATACCCCTCTGAGCAACGGCGACATTGTGGAGGTCATCACCTCCAAAACCGCCAAGGGTCCCAGCCGGGACTGGCTGAACATCTGCAAGAGCAACCAGGCCCGCACCAAAATCAAGCAGTGGTTCAAAAAAGAGAAGCGGGACGAGAACATTGTCCACGGCAAGGCCTCCTTTGAATCCGAGTTCAAGCGGATGGGACTGCCCCTGAGTGCCCTGGGCGATGAGGAGCTGAGCGAGCACCTGCTGAAAAAGCTGTCCTTTGACAGCTGGGACGATATGTACGCCGCCATCGGCTATGGCGGCCTGACTGCCGTGAAGGCCGTGGGGCGCATCCGGGACGATGTTTCCAAGGCCGTTAAGGCGCAAACCGCCGAGAAAGCTGCTGCCACGCCCCTGCGTATCAACCCGGATTCCGAGGCCGCCAAGCAGAATCGCCATGCGGTCAACGGTGTCATCGTGGAGGACATCGACTCCTGCATGATTAAATTCGCCAAGTGCTGCACCCCGGTGCCCGGCGATTCCATTGTGGGCTTCATCACCAAGGGCTTCGGTGTGTCCATCCACCGGGCGGACTGCCCCAATGCCCAGCACCGGGACGACCCCAAGCAGGCTGCCCGCTGGGTGCGGGTGCGCTGGGCTTCCCAAGAGGAGCAGCCCTTTGAAACCACCCTGGAGCTGGACTGCCTGACCCGGGACGGTCTGGTGCTGGATGTGGCCATGGTGCTCACCGCCGCCCGGGTCAGGGTCAAAGAGCTGAGCGCCAAGGATTTGCCCGGCGGCAGAAGCACCTGCCTGATTCGCTTTGAAGTAAAAAATGTGGCGGAGCTGGACAACATCCGCAATCGTCTGCTGAACATCCGCGACGTAACCGGCTCCCGGAGAGGACAAAATTAAGATGAAAGCTGTGCTAACCCGTGTCAAATATGCGTCCGTTGCCATTGATGGCGAGACCGTCGGAAAAATCGGTCAGGGTTTTTTGATTCTCCTGGGGGTCGGCCCTCAGGATACGGAAAAGGAATGCCGTCTGCTGGCTGAAAAAGCCCTGGGACTGCGCATTTTCGAGGACGAAAACGGTAAAATGAATTTGGGACTGGAGCAGGTGGGGGGAGAAGTGCTGGTAGTCAGCCAGTTCACCCTGTACGGCAACTGCCGCAAGGGCAGACGACCCAGTTTTGCCGAGGCCGCCGATCCGGAGCTGGGCAATGCCCTGTATGAAAAGTTTCTCTCCGTCTGCGAGGAATTGGGCTACCCGCCCCAGCATGGCCGCTTTGGTGCGGACATGAAGGTGGAGTCCCTGAACGATGGCCCGGTGACGCTGATTCTGGACACCGACCAACTGCAAAGCCCCAGACATGGCTAACGCCTCTGTAGAGGCGGCTACCAGCCGCCCGTAACCTCGGATTTTAGCAAGCACCCGGTTGAATGGTATCGGTCACCGGTTCCCACCCCTTGGCTTCCCCCGAGGGTGTTGCAGAGCGCAGCGAATCTTTCAAAATTATG
>URPI01000136.1 GCA_900549705.1 uncultured Eubacteriales bacterium | reverse complement strand
ATATGCTGGAATTACAGCGCAACCCGAAGGCTAAGCCTATCAGCTACTGGAAGAATACCAGCGATAATGCCATCATCCGTTCCTTTATTGACTATGCAGGCAGTACGATCACAAATAAACTTGAAACCCTGATGGCTGGTGGATGTATTGTTCGGCGTGTAGATGAAAACCTGACCTATGATTATCTGCATTCCTCAGAAGATAATCTTTGGAGTACGCTGTACCTGACAGGATACTTGACCAAAGCCCGTGAAGAAGATTATAAGGGCGAATTGCCGGATGGCATGGTTGCCCTTATGATTCCTAATGCAGAAATCAAAGAGATTTTTGAAACGACTGTCATCAAATGGTTCGATGACAGTACGAAGAAGTGGAATCGAAATGCTTTGTTCGATGCAGTCTGGAACGGTGACAGTGAGGGCATTACAAGAGAAATGAATGCTCTGCTCCGGCGTACCATCAGCTATCATGACTATCGAGAAGATTTCTACCATGCTTTCCTTGCGGGTATTTTCACCGGTGCCGGATATATGGTGGATTCCAACAAAGAGCATGGGGAAGGCCGAAGTGATGTTGTCGTTTATGATTCCATCAATGCCCGCGTTGCAATCTTTGAAGCAAAGTACACAAAGGTACTGGAAAATCTGGAGAGTGAGTGCGATACGGCTTTGCAGCAAATTGATGATAGGATGTACGCGAAGGAATACGAGGATGATTACGACCAGATTCTTTGCTATGGCATTTCGTTCTTTAAAAAACGTTGCATGGTAAAGAAAAAGTGATTACTAGTGAAATCTCGTAGACCAAAATAATATAACAGCCTTCCTGTTGCTTGACATATAGCAAAGGGAAGGCTGTTGCTGTATGTGCGCCCGGCAATGGGTAATAGATGGTGCCCATGCCGGCTGCACATCTAATCGCCCTGCCATCTTAAATTCCCTGGCAGGGGCGACTTATATAACCTTTTGTTTATCTGTATTGGGAAAGAGAATGTCGGAAAAAGACAAGGAAATCGCATATGTGTTTGCTAAGCTTCAATTGTGAACTTTTTGTAAATTTAACGCCTTCGAGGTATGCTTTTATCCGAAATTTTCATCTCTTATAGTATAGAAGGCCAAAAACCTTCTAACAAGAGAATAGCGTCCTCTGCAGTACCGCTTTGGGGAAGCAGCGCCAGGATCGGATAGGGAGCGTGCCAAGAAGCGAGGAAACATACTGTACCCTGGCAACGGGGTGCAGGGCACAGCGCCGGGAAGGGTTGCCTGTCTGGAATGGCAGAGGGAGAGAAACGCAACAGCTATAACGACAGATCGTGCCGTGGAGGAACCATCTTCCACGGCATTTTTGTGCCGTTATAGAAAGGCAACCCCGTACAATTCCTCCCTGCAGCTTTTGGAATTATGCGGAGATGTTTAAAGTGTACATTTCACACTGAGTTCGAGAACGAGTACAATGAAACCAGAAGAGATCCAAACCACACGGAAATGCAGCAGAAGGGATGGTTGTTATGGCACTCAAGGAAGGCTACAAGGAAATCAAGGTGCGTTTGCCCATGCAGGAACTCGAAGTGTTGAATGCAAAAGTCGCGCATAGCCGAATGACCAGAGAAAAATATATTCGCTGTCTGATTGCGGAAAAACCGCCGATCGAATATCCTCCGGTGGATTACAGACTGATTATACGGCGTGTGGAGGAGCTGCAGGACACGCTGGAGTGCCTCCTGCAAGAAGACCCGGAGAAGCGTGAGCGAGCCCAAATGAGCCTTGCGCTGGAGAATGTATCGCATACGGCAGACATGCTTCGCCGCGTGATGTTGTTATAGGTAGGAAAAGAGAAATGGAAGACTATCTTGGGACCTATAAGAACCGGCCGCGCACCGTGGTGTTCTATGGCCGCGTTTCAACCGAACATGAGCAACAGATCTCTGCACTGGGAAACCAGATGGAATAGTATGCAAACTTTGCAGAACGCAACCCGAACTGGACCGTGGTGGCGCAGTATATTGACGAGGGCATCACCGGTACACAGATGAAGAAACGCCCCTCGTTTATGCAGATGATGGACCACGCCCGGCAGCGTCAATTTGATCTGATCGTGACCCGTGAGCTTTCGAGATTTGCCCGCAACACGGTGAATGCACTGAAAGCTACGCGCGAACTGAAGCAGTATGGCGTTGAAGTTTACTTTGTGAATGACGGCATCTGGACAATGGACGGGGATGGTGAAGTTCGCCTTACGATCATGGCCAGTATCGCGCAGGACGAGAGCCGCAAGACCAGCGAGCGCGTCAAGGCGGGGCAAAAAATCAGCCGTGAAAATGGCGTACTGTACGGTAACGGCAATGTTCTCGGCTATGACCTGGACAAGGTCAATAAAACCTATACCATCAACGAGGAACAGGCCGATACCGTTCGTCGGGTCTATGAGCTGTACGCGAACGGCTATGGTGAAACCGCAGTGGCCAACATGTTGATGGCAGAGGGCCGGAAAGACGGCGGAGGCGGCTGCACATGGACGGCAAGTAAAGTGTCGCGTGTGCTGCGAAAACCCGTTTACAAGGGCTATAAGGCCTATAACCAGTCACATGTGAAGGATTACCTGAGTCAGGAGCGCATTTACCACTGTGAACGCGATTATTCCCTTGTCAAGGGGGACTTCCCGCCGATCGTCTCGGAGAAGCTGTGGGACACCTGCTTTGCAATCCGAAAGGACCGTGCTGCTCACAATGTGGATAAAGAGGGACGGACATACGGGTTTGGTACAAGCTTTCCGCAAAACAAGTGGGCAAAGGTGCTCTACTGTGAATGCGGTGCCAGATACCAGTGTGAAGGGCATGACAAGAGGCGCAATGGCAGAAGTGATGTCCGTCTTATGTGCTCTGCCACCAAAAAACTCAGCAAAAGGGTCCGGGACGAAAAGGGCTTTGGCGTGCCGTGCCCGCTGCCCTATACCTGGGACTGGAAAATGGAAATGATCGCAAAGAAGATGTATCAGACCATTTGGGTAACGCACAACGATGATCTGCGTAAGCTGGGCGAGGAATTGAATGAGTACCTGCAGAACAATACAGAGTCACCAGAGGTAATCTCACTGAAAAAGCAACTGGAGGATCTGAACGGTGAGATGGACAAACTGGTGCAGGGGCGTGCACAGAGCAGGATATCTCTTGCAGAGTTCATGAAAATGAGTACGCAGGTGAACGAAAAAGTCATGGCAACGGAGAAAGCACTGCAGGAAGCTGAACAGCAAAACAGCGCAGAAGAACAGTTGGATCTGGAAAAGCTGGAAGCATCCCTCTGCGATTCTGCAGACTTTTCAGGCGGAGAGATCAACGAGTACTTTCTGGATGTGTATGTGCGGCGGATCATCAAGAGCGGAGAACGGTACATATGGCTGCTCTCACTCACGGAGAAAATCAAACCAAAACCGCCAGAGACCAAGGAAAAACCCCGCATCCGGCAGATCAGGACCTACAAGGCTGGTGAATTGGTCAACCCTGAGACCACACCGGACATTGTGGAACAGAAGAAAGGGGAGAACCCTTATGAGGTCCCGCCCATGAGGACTCACGGCTTTCTGCTGCAGGAGGGCGATGCCAAGAGACGCCGTCATCTGGATTACCGCTATGAGGACTGCCAGTCATTGCACATGAGCTTTCTGGCAGAACCCATTCCGCTGGCAAGGGAGATCATCGATTTTGAAGAGGCAAGCGATTGGCAGAGGAAGGCCGGCGTCAAGCTGCATCCGGCGCGGTGGCGGGATATAAGCGTAGAGATATATCTCGTCTAAGCAGTTCAGAAAAACATCTACTTGTACATTTTTGGAATCGTAAACAATGCGGTATACTGAAAGCGCAAGGAGGGATAATCAGTGAGTTATTCGGATGAAACACTCAGGCGTCCGCGCAAGGTGGCTTTCTACGGGCGCGTTTCCACGGAGCTGGAAGCACAGACGGCAGCGCTTAAAAGTCAGATGGAATGGTATCATAAGCTGGCAGCGCAGTACCCGAACTGGTCAGTTGTGAATCAGTATGCGGACGATGGCGTGACCGGAACCGTGAAGGAAGTGCGCCAGGCTTTCATGAAGATGCTGTACGATGCCAAAGAGGGCAAGTTTGATCTGATCGTGACGCGGGAGGTCTCGCGGTTTGCCCGCAATACCGTAGATACGGTGGAAACGGTGCGAGAGCTGCGGCAGTGCGGCGTCGAAGTGTATTTCGTCATGGAAGATATCTGGACGATGGAAAGTGACGGAGAACTTCGTCTGTCGATCCTGGCTTGCTTGGCACAGGAAGAGAGCCGGAAAATCAGCGAGCGGTCCAGAGCGGGGCAGCAGGTGAAAAGAGAACGAGGTGAACCGTCAGCACACAATGCGTCGTTTGGCTATGTTTACGATAGGCAGCATAAGACCCTTGCTATTGAGGCGGACAAGGTCGAAGCTGTACGGAAGATATTTGAAATGTACGCGGATGGTATAAGCTGTTCAATCATAGCGGATGAGCTGAATATGCAGGGGATCCGGAATAAAGATGGCTCCGATAGCTGGACAACTATGCAAGTTCGCGGGATTATAAAAAATCCGATTTACAAGGGCTATATGTACCGCAGGGTAGTCAGCTGCACGGACTATCTTACCCACAAATCAGTCAGCATTCCGGAAGAGGAGCGGGAGTATGTCAAGGGAAATTTCCCGCCCATTGTATCGGAAGAGTTGTGGGAAAAATGCAGAAGGCGCAGAGCAAGCTGCGGACCGCGAAAACAAGGACCGGCAGCGCAGACATACTGGAATGCAGGAGCAGCGTCGGGAGATAAATGGGCTTGCCGCCTGTTCTGCAGCTGCGGAGCCGGAATGTATCGCCAATTTAAGACACCCCATAGCATACGCTATGGGTGCCGGCGCGCAAACCCGCAGACAGGTGCTGAGATGGGGGCGAAGTGCAGAACCAACACAGTACATAGCTGGGTGTTGGAGAAAATGGCAGAAAAAGTCTTTGCAGCAGCATGGTCAGAGTACCGGGAAGAAATACGTGAGGGCTGCCGCGAACTATGCCGCCAACAAACTTACAGCAGGGAGTCGCAGGACAAGATACGCCAATGCAAAAAACGGATGGCGAAGATCTTGAAGGACGTGGCCGAGCTGGAGAGCGCAAAAGAAGAAGGCCTTGTAGTAGAACGAGCCTACAAAGCCTTGCGCAGAAGCTATGACACAAAAATCAATCAGGAGAAGGCACTGCTGGCGAGACTTCAGGAGCGATGGCAAGTGCCGGAGATGAGGGATGCGTTCACCTGGAATGATCTCTTCCCAGATGAAAAAGTCAGCCGGGAATTTCTGGACGCATTTGTCCCACGCATTATTTCCATTGACGGAGAACGATTTATATGGGAGTTGCAACTGATGCAGAACCATTGTACCGTTCAGTGTGAGAGGAAAGGTGCGGGGGCTGATGCGCAAATTCGTGTAGGCAAAATTGTGCAGGAACCCCCAGAATAATGGAAGCGGGGATGGAATGACACAAAAATAGCGGTAATAAGCGATATTTTTGGGCGCTTGCGGGGATTTTTGGCCGACAGGCCGCCATCAAGAACCCCCACAAGTGATTTTTGCAAGGTTCTGGCATAAGGCCAAATGGTCTTACGCATTTTCATACAAAATAGGGGCTGTTAGTGCAACGGCCCCTAAAAGTTTAATAATGAAAAGGTCGTTTACGTATCCATATCCTCAAACGCATCCAGCCCCTTCTTTGCCTCGGCTTTGGTGTCGCCGTGCCTAACGAAGCACATGGTCACAAAGCTCAGGGCTACAAACAGGGCGGCGTAGGGAAACAGTACGCGGTAGTCGATGGCTCGCATCAGGGA
>URPI01000135.1 GCA_900549705.1 uncultured Eubacteriales bacterium | reverse complement strand
GATGTCGCCGAGAGTCGTCTTTTCGACCGACGCGTTGATCTTCTTCACGGATTCCTTCGCTGCGTCGTCGGCCTTACGGCGTTCGTTCTTTTCTGCCTGCGCCTCCTGTTTTTTCACCTCTTCGAAAATACGGGTGTGCGACAACAGAATCCGCTTGGTAGCTTTCGAGAATTCGAGCACCTTGAAATCGAGCGTTTCGCCCTCTTTGGCGGTCGTCCCGTCTTCCTTCACCAACTGCCTGGAACCGGCAAAACCTTCCACGTTGTCGCCCAGCGAAATAATGGCGCCCTTTTCGGTCAGTTCGGAAACGATTCCCTGGTGGATCGAATCGACGGCGAACTGCGCTTCGAACGCGTTCCACGGATTGTCCTCGAGCTGTTTGTGACCGAGGCTCAGACGACGGTTGTCCTTGTCGATTTCAAGAACGACCACTTCGATCTCAGCGCCGATCTGCGTAAATTCGGCCGGATGCTTGATCTTCTTCGTCCAACGGCTGGGAGCCGTCGCAGACGAAGATCACCAGATCGGCGTTTTCCACCGCTTCCCGGGAACGCCGGACGCCCATGGCCTCCACGGTATCGGCGGTTTCCCGGATACCGGCGGTGTCGATGAGCCGCAGACGGGTGGAACCCAGCAGCACCGTTTCCTCCACGGTATCCCGGGTGGTGCCGGGAACGTCGGTGACGATGCAGCGGTCAAACCCTGCCAGCGCGTTCAGAAGGCTGGATTTGCCCACATTGGGCTTGCCTACGATGGCAGCGGCCACGCCCTGCCGGAGGATGCGACCCTGCCCGTAGGTTTGCAGCAGGGCATACAGCTCCTTGGCGGCGGCACGGAGGGTGGCGGTATAATTTTGCAGCCCGAAATCCTCAATGTCCTCGTCCGGGTAATCCAGCACGGCATGGAAATGGCTGCACAGGTTCACCAGCTCCTCGTAAATGGGTGCCAGCTTCTTTTGCAGCACGCCGCCTACCTGACCGGCGGCATTGGCGGCAGCATCGGCAGTATCGGCTTCAATCAGGTCGATGACGGCTTCTGCCTGGGTCAAGTCCATTTTCCCGTTCAAAAATGCCCGCTTGGTAAATTCGCCCCGTCCGGCGGGTCTTGCACCGGCGTGGTACAGCGCTTCCAGTCCCGCTGCCAGCACCGCCGGTGAACCGTGACAGTGAAATTCAACGGTGTCCTCACCGGTGTAGCTGTGGGGCTGGCGGCTGCACACCGCCATGCACTGATCGATGACCCGCCCATGGGCATCGTGGAGGGTGCCCATCACCAGCTTGCGGTTTGCCGCTTCGTGAAGGGGCTTGCTCAGCGGGGTGAAAACCCGCTCCGCAACGGCAATGCAGCCGTCACCGGAGAGGCGAATGATGCCAATGGCACAGACTTGGCGGCCGGTAGATACGGCGGCAATCACATCAGACATGGTGTTCTCCTTCTAAAAAAGCAAAGGGATTGTCCTGACTGGACACAAAATGCATCAGCATATAGGCGCACTGAATGGCAACCTGCTCCTGGGCGAGAATCCGGCGGCATTCTGCCCTGTCGGCAAGCACCACCTGGATGTCTTCCGTATTTTCCTGGTGAATGCTGGTGGGGGTTCCCTGACAGCGCCCGAATACCAGACAGCAGCTTTCGTCGGTCATGCCCACGCTGGAAAAATAGGGGCGGCTGAAGGGACTGGCAATGGGCGCAAAGACAAGACCGGTTTCCTCGTACATTTCCCGCACGGCGGCATCGGCAATGTCTTCTCCCGGCTCTACCAGCCCGGCGGGAAATTCATAGACATAGCCCCCCAGGGGATACCGGTATTGCCGCACCAGCACCACCTTGTCCTCCAGCAGGGAATAAATGGTTACGCCGTTGGGGCGGACGGTGTGGGTTACGGCGGTCAGGCTGGCGCCGTCATCGTTCCGGGAAGCCATATAATAGGGGGAGCTGCTGCCATCCCGGTGGACAGCCTCCATTTCATAGAAGCTCAGAAATTTGCTTCCGGCTTTCTTTTCGATTTTTCCAATGGCACTCATTGTAAATTTTCCTCCTGGGTATCTTTTGCGGCGCAAGGCACACAGTGGATGAGATGCTGCTTTTCTACAATAGTATAGCAGTTCCTTCTGAAATTGCAATCCTCAATCACCCCGGATCAATCAAACACACACCTGCCCTCCCGGATGGCAACCTCAAAGGGGTCTTCCTGGGGTGCCAGCACCCAGGTATTATCCGCATTCTCGCTGCGTGCTTTGTTTTTGGCATACCAGGAACGCACCGCCGCCTGCCAATCTTTCATGGGGTTCTTTCCAATCTTCCATCCGATAGATGTGTAGTAGTCAATAAACCGTGACGCTTCTACACAGATGCCTGTTTCCCGGCAGTAAGCGTCAATCTCCTCCTGTGTGGGAGGAATAAACTTTTTCTCTCTATGCGGCTTGCCCGCCTCAGAAGCGGAGCAAATATCATTTGTCATATTTCTTGCAGTAGCCTTTGTGGTAGCTGTTGCTTTCGCAGTCGTAATAGTGGGGTTGTTTTCCGGTTGTTCTTCTAAATCAACAGGTTGTTTTTGAGGGGCTGCTTCGTTGTTTTCTGTGTCCTCCGCCGGTTGTTTTGCCGGCTTTTTCTTCCGCGCATTCTGGTTTCCCTTGGGGGCACCGCCGGATGCACCACCGGCAATGCTGGCGCTGTACCGGGTCGCCGCTGCTTCCAGGCTGGGCTGCATCAGGGTAAAAAATGCCCCTGCCAGGGTGGACAGCCCCTGTGGCTCTGCACCGTAAATGCCATAGTTGCAGATGGCCCAGAACAAATCCAGCTGGTCTTCTTTTTCCAGTGACTTCATCGCCTCACAAAAGGACGGACGAATGACAACTCCCTTTTCTGCCATGATAATATTCCCTCTTTCGTTTCTGATTGTGTATTCAAGCGTTCGTTTAAGATGAAATGATTATACCATAGATGTTCTGAAAAGTCAACACAATTTACACTATTTAGAACATATTTCTGCCGCCCCCAGAACGCAAAGAATCTTGCCTGTCCCCATTCCGCCCCATCGTATACCCATTGAAAAAGCCGGGCATAATGGAATCCAAGGAGGGAAGCCCATGGAAAAAATCACAGATGAGGGCATCCGCAGTCTCTTTGGCAATGCGGGGGATTTCGTTGTGCGGGCGCTGAAATGCCAGGGCTTTGCGCTGTACGCCTATTCCATCGATGGGCTGACCTCCGGCGGAGATGCCTCCGAGTATGTTTTTAAGCCGCTGACGGAGCATCTGCGGGGCAATACCATGGAAGCGCTCTATGACAATGCCCTCCATGGCGGGATCTATAACAGTGTGGCGGATGCCTGCACCGATTTGGAGCAAACGGCGCTCAAGCTGGTCAACGGATTTTGCGTGGTGCTGTTTCCGGGGGTGGGGGCAATTGCCTTCGAGGTGAAAACCGGCGAGAAGCGGAGTCTTTCCGCCCCGGAGGTGGAAAATACCGTCAAAGGCCCCAAGGATGCCTTTACGGAAACGGTGCGCACCAACACCAGCGTCATCCGCCGTCACCTTCGCACACCGGCGCTGCGGCTGGATGAAACAAAGGTGGGACGCAGAAGCCTTACCAATGTGACAGTGGCCTGGATTGATGGAATCACATCCCCGGAGCTGGTGGAGCGGATGAAAAAACGGCTGGATACCATCGATATTGACAATTTTCTAACCCCGGGAAGCGTGGAGGAATCCGTCACCGGCTCCCGCGCTACCGCTTTCCCGCTGCTGCAATACACTGAACGCGCTGACACCTTCTGCCTGGGGCTGCTGGAAGGACGGGTGGGGCTGCTGGTGGATGGTCTCCCGCTGGGGTATCTGGCACCGGTTGACCTGGGCTGCCTGATGGATAGCCCGGAGGATATCAGCCGGGATTATGTAACAGCCTCTTGCGTGCGGGTGCTGCGCTATGGGGCACTGATTTTAAGCCTGCTGCTGCCGGGCTTCTATATTGCACTGACGGTGTTCCATCAGCAGATGATTCCATTGCCCCTGCTGCGGGCGATGATTGAAAGCAAGAAAAACGTCCCCTTTTCCTCGGCGGTGGAGGTGCTCAGTCTGCTGATTGCCTTTGAATTGCTGCAGGAAAGCGGCATCCATCTGCCCCAGGCAATCGGCCAGTCGGTATCCACCGTGGGAGGCATCGTGGTGGGCACGGCGGCGGTGGAGGCGGGCTTTATTTCACCGGCAGCGCTGATTATTGTCAGCGTGGCGGGCATCTGCGGCTTTGTGCTGCCCAATCGGGATTTGGCAGAGGCAATCCGGGTGTGGCGCTTTGGACTGGCAATTCTGGGCACAGCGGCGGGGTTGTTTGGGCTGACGGCAGGACTGATTGCCTTGGCCATGCATCTGGGCGGCCTGAACAGCCTGGGCGTTCCGTACCTGTCTCCCTTCCAGTCGGAGGATGGCAACGGCATTGTTCGCCACCGCTTAAAATATCGAAGTGCTCGCAACCCACGCATGAATCCCCTGGATAGGAGACGGCAGAAATGAAGCATTGGATTTGGGCGGTGCTGGCGCTGCTGGCGCTTGCTGTTCTCCCCAGCCCTGGGACGGAGCTGGGGCAGCTTCATCCGGTTTCCTTGCTGGAAGCCGGAACGGCGGAGCGGCAGGTATATTTGAAAACGGATACCAATCAGATTGGCTGGGGCGAGACGCTGGATGCAGCCATCAAGGATCTGGAGCAGACCACGCCGGGGCATCTGTTCCTGGACACGGTGCAGACGCTGATTGTACGCCCGGATGCCCAATTCCTGCTGGATGATTTCCGGCAGCAGCTTCGCCCGGATGTCCGGGTGTGTCAGTCATCGGATGAACTGGACATGGAGCGGGTAGGGGAATACCTGGGGGAGCACACCCCGGAAACCAAACTTATGGATGCGGACGCAGACACGATGCTTCCAACGCTGCGCTGTACGGAGGGAAGATGTATTCTTGAAAACTGAAAAAGCCTATCGTCCCTTTGAAGTGCTGGCGCTTACTGTTCCGGCCGCAGAGGCCGCAGTGGGGAAAAACTGGCTGCCAACGCTCATTCTGACATTGGCGGCACTGTTGATTTGCACCTGTGCGAGCACACAGGAAGTCCCTGAATGGGATTGGCTGAAAAAGCTTCAATGCATTGCGGCAGCACTGATTCTGGCAAAGCTGCTGGAGTGGACGCACCGGAGCTGGCCGGGGACGGGGGCAAACTATGCTGTGCCTGCGGTGCTACTGACGCTGGCTGCCTATGGGGTACAGAAGGGCAATGCCATCCGTGGGGCGAGCGTTCTGCGGTACGGTGTCTATCTGGTGCTGGCGCTCCTGGCAATTGCGGGATTGAAGCAGGTAAAACCGCAAGACCTGGTTCCCAAGGCGCAGGTGCCGGATCTGACCCTTGCGGCGGTACTGCTCCTGCCGCTGCTGTCCCGGAGAAATGGGAATGCAGCCATCCCCCTTAATGGCATTGCGGCAACCGCTGCATCTGTCCTCACTGCGGGCAGCGATTCTATCTATGGATACAGCCGAGGCATCTCTCTGGGCGGTGCGGCAACTCATCTGGAAAGCCTGGCAGCCAGCGCCATAACAATCGGGTGGTTTGCGGCAATCAGCTTTGTGCTGGACAGCGTTCAAGAGAAGTCGGAAAAAAAGAAGGGCGTGTGGATTTCTGCACTGCTGGCCTACGGAATTTATCTGACGGGAATTGACATTCGCGGGGAGGCACTTGCGGCGTTGGAGCTGCTGCTGTGGGGCGTGATACCACTGCTGTGGGGACTGAAAAAGAAATTGAAAAAAGTCGAAAAAAGTGCTTGACAAAACCTGCCAGTGGTGTTAATATATCTGAGCTGTCCGCGAGAGCGGTTCACAGCGGCAAAAGTTCAC
>URPI01000134.1 GCA_900549705.1 uncultured Eubacteriales bacterium | reverse complement strand
TCACATTTGCGTTATCGTTTGAAATGTTGTATGCCTCGCCGCTTTTTCCGTTACGCCGCTTTCGGGCGCGAGCCAGCGCCTCCGGGTTCCGCCCGGTCTGGCTGCTCACCCGTCCGGTCTGGCGGACAGGCACGGCACCGGTCTGGCTGCTCCTTCCATTACTCTTGACCCCGCCCTTGGCCTGTGCCACTCGCTCTGCCGTTGTTTTCGGCTTGGTGGAGATGGGGGTGATGATCTTGGTATCATCCCCAACGGGAACGTGATAATCAAAGGTCAGCGCCGGATTCTTCCGAAATTCCTCCAAATCGCTCAGCAGCTCCGTCGCGCTGGAATAGCGGTCTTTGGGTTCCAGCGCCATGGCCTTCATGATGATCTGCTCCATCCCCACCGGAATGTTGGGATTCAGGGAGGTGGGGCGGGGCGCACCGCCATTGATATGCTGAATGGCAACCGCCACCGGGGAGTCGCCGTCATAGGGTGGGCGGCCAGTCATCATCTCAAACATTACAACGCCCAGAGAATAGATATCCGAGCGGCTGTCGGTAAAGCTGCCCTTGGCCTGCTCCGGGGAGATGTAATGAACGGAGCCAAGGGCTTCTTTTGTCAGGGTGTTGCTCTTGTTCATCACCTGGGCAATGCCAAAGTCCATCACCTTGACAGAACCGTTTTTCAGCACCATGACGTTGTGGGGCTTGATGTCCCGGTGGACAATGCCCCGGCTGTGGGCGTGTTCCAGTCCTTTGGCAATCTGGGTTGCAAAGTGGAGGGTTTCCTTCCAATTGAGGATGCCCTTGACCTCCATATACTGCTTGAGGGAGATGCCGTCAATCAGCTCCATAACGATGTAATTGGCATCCTCCGAAGCGGAAACGTCAAACACCTGCACGATGTTTGGGTGGCTGAGCATGGCCACGGCCTCGCCCTCTGCCCGGAAGCGGCGGAGGAAATCTTCATCCGCAGAAAACTCGTCTTTGAGCACCTTTACGGCCACCAGACGGTTCAGCCGATGGCAGCGCGCCTTATACACCACCGCCATGCCACCCGTGCCGATGACCTCCAAAAGCTCATACCGGCCATCCAGCAGCTGTCCAATATATTGATTCATACTTTGAAATAGCTCCTTTCGGCCTTCTTACAAGCTAATCAGCACTGCGGTCACATTGTCCGGGGAGCCCCTGGAAATGGCAATGTCCAAAAGCCGCTGGCAGCAGCGCCCTTTGTTGACCCCATGCACCACCTCAAACAAAACCTCCTGGTCGTCCAGCAGATTGCTCAACCCGTCGGAACACAGCAGAAGGAAGTCCCCCTTGGCCGCCTCCTGGCGGAATATATCGCACAGAACGGTCATTTCCGTGCCCACCGCCCGGGTAATGAGATTCTTGCCCGGGTAGGACTTTGCCATCTCTGCGGTCAACTCCCCCCGCTCCACCATCATCTGCACCACGCTGTGATCCCGGGTAATCTGGCGGATGCCCCGCTGATTGATGAGGTAAGCGCGGCTGTCACCCACATTGACAACGGACACCTGTTTGCCCCGCACCAAGGCGGCAACCAAGGTCGTGCCCATGCCGCTGAATTCTTCAAACTGCTTTGACTGGTCATACACCGTGAAATTGGCAAGCTTCACGGCATTTTTCAGCATCTGGTCAGCCTTGTCCCATTCCATGCTGGGTGTCCAGGTGCGCTGGATTTCCTGGCTGAATACGTCTGCGGCCAAGGAGCTGGCCACATTGCCGGATTTTGCACCGCCCATTCCGTCGCAAACCACGCACAGCGCCGTATTGCGGTCTAACTGTCGTATTTCAAAAGCATCCTGGTTCATTTTTCGGACGCATCCGATGTCTGTCAATCCCCAGCACTGCATGGGCGATTCACCTTCTTTCCGATTTACTGCTCTGCTGTATATTTTCGTCTCAGCTGCCCGCAGGAGGCATCGATGTCCCCGCCCAATGTTCTGCGGACGGTGGCAGGGATGCCCGCGTCCTCCAGCGTCTTCTGGAACAGGGCAACCGCCGCCTTGCTGCTGGGCTTTAAGGGACTCTCCTCCACATGGTTGAGCGGAATGAGGTTAAAATGTGCCGGCAGCCCCCGCAGCCGGGAAATCAGCTCCCGGGCATTTTCCACCGAGTCATTGACCCCATCAATCATGGCGTATTCAAAGGAAATCCGCCGGGAAGTCTCGGCGTAGTACCGGCGGCAGGCATCCAGCAGCTCCTGGGTGGGATAGGCCTTGTTCACCGGCATAATGGTATTGCGGATTTGGTCATTGGGGGCATGGAGGGACACGGATAGCGTCAGCTGCAATTTCCGCTTTGCCAGCTCGTCAATCCTGGGCACCAGGCCGCAGGTGGACAGGCTGATGTGGCGCATGGAAATATTCATGCCCTCGGGGCTGTTCACCAGCTCCAAAAACCGCATGAAATTGTCCAGCGGCTCCCCAATGCCCATGAGCACAATGTGGGAAATGGGCTGGCCGGAGTCCACCTGGGTAAACAGCACCTCGTCCAGCATTTCAAAAGGCTCCAGCTTCCGCACCAGGCCGCCGATGGTGGAGGCGCAGAAGGCGCAGCCCATGCGGCAGCCCACCTCGGTGGAGATGCACACGGTATTGCCATAGTGATAGCGCATCAGCACCGTTTCCACGCAGTTGCCGTCGGACAGCTGCCAGAGGTATTTGATGGTGCCGTCCTTTTGTGACTCCTGGCGGCGCACCACCGTGGGGGCATGGATGGGGTATTTTTCCGCCAGCGCTGCCCGCAGTGCCCCGGGGAGATTGGTCATCTCCTCATAGGAGCGAACGCCCCGGTGCAGCCAGCCATACAGCTGCTTTGCCCGGAAGGCAGGCTGCCCCATTTCTTTGAGCAGGGCGCTCAGTTCCGGCAGCGTCATGGATTTTAAGTTCATTGCTTCCTCCGCAGACGGCAGATGAAAAAGCCGTCGGTATCGTATTGCCCGGGAATCAGGGTGAGCATCCCGGTTTCATTTTCCGGCAAGGCTTCCGGCAGGGGCAGCCTTTCCAGGCAAAATTCCGGGTGAGCCTCCAAAAACTGCGCCACCACCTGCTCATTTTCCCGTGGGAGAACGGTGCAGGTGGAATACAGCAGCACCCCGCCGGGGCGCACAAACCGGGACTGCACCTCCAGAATTTTTTTCTGCAAAGGGGGCAGCTGCTCCAATTCCGTTAAATTCTTATAGCGAATGTCCGGTTTTTTTCGGATGATACCCAACCCGGAGCAGGGTACATCCGCCAGAACGGCATCAAACTGCTCTTTCCATTCATTCTTTTCTTCCGTAGCATCCCGGCACAGAGCGGTAATGCTGTCCAGTCCCAGCCGCTTGGCTCCGGCTGCAATCAGCTCTGCCTTGTGGGGGTAGACATCACAGGCGGTAATGCGCCCGGTGCCCTCCATCAAAATGGCGGCGGCGAAGCTTTTGCCGCCGGGGGCGGCGCAGCAGTCCAGCACCTTCCAGCCCTTTTCCAGCCCGGCGCACCGGACGCTGAGCTTGGAGGCAGGGTCCTGCACATAGAAATGACCTGCCCCAAATTCTGCCAGCCGTTCCAGGTTGCCCAGACCGGACAGCACCAGGCAGTCCTTCATCCAGGCATGGGGCTGGCAGTCGATGCCCTGGGCTTCCAGCGCTTCCGTCAGGGCGGCAGCGGTGGTTTTCAGAGTGTTTACCTGGATGGTCACCGGCGGTGCCATGTTGTCCGCAATCAGCATGGGTTCCAGCGTGCCCTTGGGGAGACTCTGCTTGAGCAGGGTAATCAGCTCATCCGGGTGGCTGTAGCGGTCTGCATAGGACACCGGCTCTTGCCAAAAGCCCAGGGTGCGGGCGGCATTGCGCAGCACGGCGTTGACCAGCGCCGGGGCGTTTTTTTGCCCCTTGCAGTACTTTTTCGCCAGCTCCACCGACTCGTTGACGGCAGCGCTTTCCGGAATCTTGTCCATATCATGGAGCTGATACAGCCCCAGGTGGAGAATGTCCCGCACCACGGGATGAAGATTGCTGATTTTCCCGGTGAGCAGCTGCCGCAGATAGAAGTCTAACTTCCCCCGGTTCTGCACCACGCCGTAGCACAGCCGGGTAGCCAGCGCCGCATCCCGGGCATCCAGCCGATCCCGGGCAATCAGCTGCTTGAGGGCGCCGTTGGACCAGGCGCCGTTTTTGCGGCAGGCAATCAGCGCTTGCAGCGCTGTTTCTCTGGCGCTCATTTCGCTTCCAGGGGATGTCCCCGGAAATAGTCCGGTGCATTCATCCGCTTACCGCTCTGGGCTTGCAGGGAGCGAACCTCAATGGCTCCCTGGCCGCAGGCAATCACCAGCCCGTGCTTGTTCAGTTCCAGCACAGAGCCGGGAACCCCCTGCCCCTCCACCACTCTGGTTTCATGCACCTTAAACTGGGTGCCGTTCAGCTCCATGGTGGCAACCGGCCAGGGATGCAGCCCCCGCACCTGGTTGTGAATCTGCTGGGCGGTTTTGTTCCAGTCAATCGGACACATGGCTTTGTCCAGCATGGGCGCAAAGCTCACCTGGCTTTCGTCCTGGGGGGTGCGGGAAATCTGCTGGCCGGAAGCGAACCGCCCCAGGGTCTTGCTCAGTAACTCCGCACCCAGCACTGCCAGCCGGTCGAGCAGCTCGCCGGCAGTCTCATTTTCCCCAATGGGGGTCTTGGACACGTCGATAATATCACCGGCATCCATTTCCCGCACCAGATACATGGCGGTTACGCCGGTTTCGGTCAGACCATCCAGCACCGCCCACTGATAGGGGGCAGAGCCGCGGTACTTGGGCAGCACACTGGCATGAATGTTGATGCAGCCCAGGGTGGGCACATCCAGCACCTTCTGGGGCAGGATACGGCCATAGGCCACCACGGCGCACACATCGGGCTGTAGGTCCCGCAGCTGCTGCACCGTCTCCTCCTCCCGGAAGTTTTCCGGCTGGAATACGGGAATCCCCGCCTCCTGCGCCACCAGCTTCACGGGGGATGCCACCAGCTTCATGCCCCGCCCCTTGGGGCGGTCAGGCTGGGTGTAAACACCCACCACCTGGAATCCGTCTGCCAGGATTTTTTTCAGGCACGTTGCGGCAATGTCCGGCGTGCCCATAAATACAACTCTCACTCGTCATCCTCCGCTTCGGCTCGCAGCTCCTCATCGGTGAGAAAGCGCTCCATCACCTCGGTATAAACAATGCCATCCAGATGGTCAATCTCATGGCAGAAGCAGCGGGCAATCAGCTCCTCGCCCTCGGCCTCGTACCAGTTGCCGTCCCGATCCTGGGCACGCACCTTGGCATAGTAGGGGCGCTTCACCAGGCCGTACTTGCCGGGTACGCTGAGGCATCCCTCTGCCCCCTCCTGCTCGCCGTCGGTTTCCACCAGCTCCGGGTTCACCAGCTCCAAAATTTCCTCGCCGGTATCCACAATCACCACTCTGCGCAAAATGCCCACCTGGGGGGCGGCTAATCCAACGCCGTTGGCATCGGCCAGGGTTTCTCTCATGTCGTCCAGCAGCTTGTGCAGACGGCGGTCAAATTTCTCAACAGGTCTGCAAACCTTGTGCAAGGCCATATCGTCAACCGTTAAAATCTTGCGAAGTCCCATGTTACTCTTTTCTCCTATCTTTTTCGTGACGCGACGGAGTCAGTACGGATACATTGATTTCCTGACCCGCCCGGTAACGTACCGCTCCAAAACCTGCGGTTTACATACGCCACCGTAGGGGCGGATAGAATCCGCCCGTAACCCCGGATTTCAGGAAGCACCAGGGTGGATGGCGCAACCCCCTTGTAGTAGAGCGTACACGCTAAAAGTTAGCACCCCCTGGCTTCCCCCGGGGGGAAGCTGTCAGACGGCACTTCGGAACCGGCTGACTGATG
>URPI01000133.1 GCA_900549705.1 uncultured Eubacteriales bacterium | reverse complement strand
GTCAGAGCAGTAGCCGTCCACTCGGCAGCCCAAATCCAGCAGCAGGAGGCTGCCATCGGCGCAGGTGTCCCGGTTGGTTTCATAGTGCAGCATACAGCCGTTTTTGCCGCTTCCGGCGATGGTGGGGAAGGAGGGACCCTCCGTGCCCTGGTAGTACAGCACGTGCTCGTAGTTTGCCTGTGCCTGATATTCCTTCATGCCGGGGGTCAGGGTGGACATAACGGCTTCCAGCCCTTGCCTTGTCACCTCAATGGCCTGGGAGATTTTTGCAACCTCATCGCTGTCCTTCTGCATCCGCAGTGATGCCACCGTCCGCCAGATGTTCCGCACGGTGATGCCTGGGAAATCCTTCTGGAACCGCTGTGCCTTCACCAGGTTATAGTCGGGCAGGTCGCCCAGACGGTTGCGGTGGCAGTCAAAATAGCACACTTTAAAATCGCCGCCGGTGAGCATATATTGCAGCAGCGGCTCAAACCGGTCAATAAACCGCACGTCCTCAATGCCGGAAATCTCCTTGGCTTCGGGGACGGTGACCATCTTGCCCGTCCAGCGCTCGGCGCTGGGGTCTGCCTGCTCGATGAACAGCATAGAAGTGCAGCTTCCCCCTGCCTTTTTCATGAGGAGAATCATGTTCTCCCGGCGCAGACCGGTGAGATAGAAGAAATTCTTGTTTTCTTCAAAAAGATAGTAGGCATCGGCGCTCCGGTGCAGTGCCTCTCCTGAATACAGAATCAGCAGGGAATTGTCTTCCATCTGGCCGAATACGCTTTGCCGTCTTGCTTCATAGTTCATGGAATATCGCTCCTTTTTGTCAGATGTCCCTATTATATCACGTTTTCCCCGGTGGTCAAATCCTTCTTCACGGGAATTCTCGTTTCCGTCATTGACAGCAGCACACCCTGAGGGGTATAATTGGCATTAAAATTGCAGTGCAAAAGGGGAAAGAAACGGTCGTGATTCTGTCTTAGAACCCGGTCATTCCTCAACCTCATCGTCTTCAATCCCATCCAAAAAGTATCTGGCTTCCTTTCCAGAAACTTTGCCGCGGGGCGGAAATGCAGATTTGTCAGCCCGTTTTCCCGGCAGACATCCACAAACCGCTGGGAAAGGAGCGCCAGCCCGCCCATCTCATAGGTGAAGAAAATATCGTAGCCTTCATACTGCTCTGTATGAAATTCCAGATGCCGCAGGAAATCATAGGTTCCCGGCACCGGATGGCACAGGGGGCAAGCTCTGGAATAGGGGTCTCCCTCCCGGCATTTCCCGTAGGCAATCACCGATTTTTCGTGATTGATTGTCATTTTGCTCCGCACCAATTCAAGATAGTAGTATTTCGGAATGGGAACTTCCTTTTTTCCTTTCCGCTGGAAGCGGACGTGCTCAATTTCCTGCACATCCTGGATGCCGGTGAGTCCTGCCTGCCGAATCACCGCCAACGCCCGTTCTGAAATCAGAAAGGGCTCATAGCTGTAGGAATACAAAAAGTCCGGCACTCTGCGGTTCGTAAGCGCCACCTCCCGTGGCCGCGGCCAGTAGCCGCCGGAAACCAGCGCTCCGCACAAAGGACACCGCTCCATTTTGTCAAAGTCATACACGACGTTATCCGGCAATTCCCCTGTGGCGTACTCGGTTTTCCAGGGATCCATTACAATGTAAAATTCCGGTTTCATAGCGAACCTCACCGTTCATAATAAAAAATACCGAATTTATCGGAAAAATCCGCATAAAATCGGTATTTGATGGCATCCCCGGCGCGATTTGAACGCGCGACCTTCCGCTTAGGAGGCGGATGCTCTATCCAGCTGAGCTACGGAGACATATCCTGAAAGCTCCTCTATTCTACAGAAAAATAGACTGCCTGTCAAGTGCAAAAACTCGAAGAAGGGAGAATGTTCATGCCGCCAAAACGCACCCGGCTGAGCCTTGATGTTACCGCCCGGCTGCTTCAAATGGGCTTTTCGGATGCCTTTGCCCGCCTGGTGGGAGAGCAGCTGAACACGGATTTTACCGCCCGGCAGATGCTGGGCTACCTGCGGGATGCCCACCCCCAAACCATGGAGGAGGTGGCGGACGAGATGCTGGGCATTTTGGAACTGCGGGATAAACTTGTGGAAAGAAAGATTTTGAACCAATGAGTATTTCAGTAACCCCGGAACAATTCGCAAAAGACCATCTTTCCCGGCTCAACGATCGTCAGAGGGAGGCCGTCCTGGCGGTAGACGGTGCCGTGCTCCTTTTGGCAGTGCCGGGCAGCGGGAAGACCACGGTGCTGGTGACCCGCCTGGGCTACATGGTTTATTGCTGCGGCATCGCGCCCACTCAAATTCTCACCATGACCTACACTGTGGCGGCTACCGATGAAATGCGCCAGCGCTTCCGGGCACAGTTCCCCGGGGAGGATGCCGACCGCCTTACCTTTTGCACCATCAACAGCCTTTCCAATCGCATCATTGGCTTCTACGGCAAGACCTATGGCCGCAATACCTTCCGGTTGGCAGAGGAAGGGGAGATACTGTCCCTCCTGGGGGAAATCTATCAGCGGGTCAACGAGGATTATGCAACCACCGGCATTCTCCGGGACATCCGAACGAATATCACCTATGTGAAAAACCAGATGCTTTCCACCGAGGAAATCCGCAAACTGAAAACCGGAATTGACAACTTCCCCGCCATTTACGAGCAGTACCGGGCAGAGCTGCTGCAGCGGCGGGCAATGGACTTTGACGACCAGATGGTGTATGCCAAGCGGATTTTGGAGCAATACCCACAGGTGCTGGCTGCCTTTCAGAATGAGTACCGCTATCTCTGCGTGGACGAGTCCCAGGATACCTCTAAAATCCAGCATTCCCTTATCCGGCTGCTGGTCGGTAAGAGCGGCAATCTCTTTATGGTGGGCGATGAAGACCAGAGCATTTACGGTTTCCGCGCCGCCTACCCCGATGCCCTGGTGCATTTTGAAGCGGATTATCCCGGCGCAAGGGTGCTCCTGATTGAAGAAAACTACCGTTCCACGCCGGAAATCCTGGATGCCGCCAATGGACTCATCCAAAAGAACCGTTATCGCCATAATAAAACCATCCGTGCTACCCGCCCTGGCGGCGAGGCCGTGCAGATTATTTACACGAAGGACAGGGAAACCCAGATAGCCTACCTCACGGAAGCGGCGAGAAATGCCGATGCCCCGGCAGCGGTGCTCTACCGGAACAACGACTCCGCCCTTCCGCTGATTGACCAACTGGAAGGGGAGGGCATCGGCTATGCCTGCAAGCAGATGGATGATGCCTTTTTCTCCCACCGTATTGTGGCGGACATCACTGACATCATCCATTTTGCGGCTGCCCCGACGGATGCGACCCTGTTTCTCCGCATTTATTACAAGCTGGGCTGCTGCATTTCCAAAAAGCTGGCTGTGGAGGCGTGCAAAAAAAGCGAAGCTTCCGGCAGGCCGATTTTGCGGGAGCTGTTGGCTCTGTCGGAGCTGCCCGATTACGCCCGGGACGCGGTGATTGACTTATCCTCTATGCTCCCCATGCTGGGGGAGGATGACGCGGAAATGGGACTGAAACGAATCTGGAATCGAATGGGCTACGGCAAATATGCGGAGGACAATGGCCTGGACACCAATAAATTTGCGATTTTGTCGCTGCTGTCCAAGCGCCAGCCCAGCCCTTCTGCTTTTTTGGAACACCTGAACCGGCTGCATGAGACGGTTTCCAGGCCACAAAAGCATCAAAAGCCAAAGCTGCTGCTGTCCACCATTCATTCCAGCAAGGGACTGGAATACGATACGGTGTACCTGCTGGATGTCATTGACGGCATTCTGCCCGGTGATGCCAAGCCGCCAAAAACCGAGGAGGAGGAACGGCTTTATTACGAGGAGCGGCGGCTGTTCTATGTGGCGATGACCCGCGCAAAGAATCGGCTGTTCCTTTTTGCCTGCGGCGGCTGTGATTCGCTGTTCCTGTCCGAGCTTTTGTGCAGCCTTCCCAGGCCGGTGCGGCGGGAGGATGACCTGTTTTCCAACCTCCATGGCAACCTGTGCGGAAAGCACTATTTCCACGCCCGACATGGGAAAGGAACCGTAATTGCAAACGGAGAAGACCACTGCCTGATTGCCTTTGAAGATGGCTGCGTCCGGCGGCTCAGCCTGGGGGAGATGCTCTCAGCGCGGGTGAATGCCTATCAAAAGGAGCAGAAAAACACCGCTGGAAAGAAGAAGCAGAAGCGTCCTGCCAAGGAAAAAATAGATGTACAGGAACTGAAACGCCGGGCAGAAACAGAGCAGACAATCCTCCATAAGAGCTTGGGGCGGGGCACCATTGTCCGCTTTCAGGAGCCTTACGTCCGGGTTCGGTTCCCAAACGGGAAGGGGGAGAAGCTGTTCAGCCTGGTGGATTGCATCAAAAAGGGAATCCTTCGCTTTGAAGATTAAAAAATGGGGCACATCACGCCGCAACGCAGTGATGTGCCCCGCTTCTTGTTCGGAATGGTTTCAAAGTAAAGCCGTTCATACAAGCGCCGTGTATATCGAATACACTGCTTATTCGTCCGGGTAGGCAACCTGATTGCGCTGCAAGTACAGCTGGTCAATAAACCCCCGGTCAAGGCGGCTGAACCGGTAACCGGCGCGGGAAATCAGAATGTCCTCAAATTGGCATCGATGGGAGCAGGCGCATCTGCGCTGCACCAGATGGTGGGCTTCCAGGATGGATTCCGGCACGGCGGAGCTCCAAATGTAGGCCAGGGAATTGCGCTCCAGCAAATCAAACTGCATATTGCGGCTGTAGATAAGAATGCGCTTGTTGTTTTTTGCAATGCCGGTGGTGGTCTTCGCCTCACTGTTGCGGACGTAGGGAACATGGTCATCGCCGTATGCCAGCTCAATGTAGGGCAGAAAATCCGTGCAGCTCAACCCCTCCTGCTGGGCCAGGGGATGGTCTTCCCGCATCAGTGCCACATAGTCCCCATGCCAAATGGTTTCATACTGCAAATCCTTGTCGGCAATGCTCTTTAGAAAATAGTCCCGATCCTCTGCGTGGCATCGGATGATGCCCAGCACAAACAGTCCGTCCGCAACGCTATTTAATACCTTGATGGAATTGTCCTCCAAAATGTCAATTTCCATCTTGTCGCACTGGTTAAAGGTGGGTATAAAGTCTGCCACCGCCTGGGCGATATAGCTGACTCTGGGAATGGCAAGGCTGAAAAGCTGGTGGGATGTATCCTGCCGCTGCAAGGCCTGCTCCATTTTTTGAACCTCGGAGGCAATTTTTCGGGCGTGAGCCAAAAATTCCGTCCCTCGGTGGGTGGGCACGACCCCCTTGGAGGTGCGGCGAAAAATCGGGAAACCAACCGTTTCCTCCATGTCCTTGATGGCTTTGCTCAGGGTGGGCTGGCTCATGAACAGATTGTTGGCGGCCTGGGTGATGGAGCCGGTTTTCTCCACCTCCAGCGCATAGCGAAAATACTGCGTGTTGATGGCAGCCACTTCCTTTCTCTCTGTATTCCTATAGAATACCCCATCGGGGCTGCAAAATCAAGAAAAAATGTCGCCTTGTCAGGACGATTGCATGAGTAAACAATTTGTAAATGATAGGAACTCTTAGCAGTCCGTCCTCTCCTGGAACAGATGGGTATGTTGAATGGAGTCAGTTCCCGCAACCTCCCCTTGGCTTCCCCCGGGGGGAAGCTGGATTTTTTGACAAGCGGCACTTCGGAACCGATTGGCAAAAAAGCCTGATGAGGGGCGGCAACAGGTTGGTTCATAAATGCAGCTAGATAAGTGGCATATGTTCTGGTTTCCTCCACTCAACGGGGAAATCTAAAACATTTTAGCCATCGCCACCCCTCATCAGTCAGCCCTGCCGGTTCCGAAGTGCCGTCATGGCTGACA
>URPI01000132.1 GCA_900549705.1 uncultured Eubacteriales bacterium | reverse complement strand
GCCCGAACGGGCTGACTGAGAGGGTTTCGTGCGTATTTTGCAGCGAACCCATTCATCCAACCGCACCCCCTCAGCTTCGCTAACGCTCAGCAGCTCCCCCAAAGGGGGCGCCGAGGGCGCTTCGCGCCGGAGAGGTATGATTTTCACTTCATCGGACACACTACCCGTGAGGTGAAAATCCATGAAAGAGGACGAAAGAAAGAAGCCAAACTGGGAGCTTTCCGATCCCAAGCCCCCGGTGATTCAGTCCGGGCCGACCCAAAAGCGGCAATAAAAAATCGAGCCTGTTATCTGGCTCGATTTTTTTATCAGAGATTGGGGACGGGATGGGTCTGGATGTACGCGTCCAGAATGTCCGCTGCCAGTGCCACCAGACGGGCGCAGGGGCGGCTCTTATAAAAGTCATCGGTGCGGGGCGTGGGATTGGGGTCGCTGGGAGGATTTTTCAGAATCTCCCGGCAGATGATGCTGTGCTCCTGCTCCCGGAATTTGCCCGCCAGGGTCTGCACCAGCTGATAGTGCTGACGTTTGCTCTCGTCGTCGCCGGGGGTATCATAGCCATACAGCAGCCCTGCCACCAGCAGCATTCCGCTGACCGCGCCGCAGACCTCCCGCATTCGTCCCATGCCGCCGCCGAAGGAGCTGGAAATCCGGGCGGCGTGGCGCGGGGTCATGCCGGTAACATCACTGAAGGCCACTACCACCGACTGGGAGCAGTTATAGCCCTTGAGAAACAGCTCTGCCGCCAATTTTCCGTGGTTCGTTTCCATCAGATGGTCACCAGCTCATAGGAATCTTCGCCCAGACCAATCTTCTTGCCGTGGGAAATCTGGGTGCGCCAGTCGGACACGGGGAAATCGGCGGTGAAGTGGTCAACGCCGGGCTTGGTCATCTTTTCCAGACGGCTGCCGGGGTTGACGGGCTGCTGGATGACCGCCTCGGCGCAGGCCAGATCCAGCGCCACCGGGTCGAAGGAGGCAAACATACCCACGTCGGGGACGATGGGCAAATCGTTTTCTGCATGGCAGTCGCAGTAGGGGCTGACATCCCGCACCAGGCTGATGTGGAAATTGGGTCTGCCGTCCACCACCGCCTTGGCGTATTCGGCAATCTTATAGTTCAGCATCCGCACGGCGTTTTCCTGGCTGTGATAAATGGCACCCATGGGGCATACATCCACGCAGCGTCCGCAGCCCATGCAGTTGACCCAGTTGATGTGCATTTTGCCGGTGGCGTTGTCAATCTGGGGGCCGTCGTGGGCGCAGATGTTGGCGCAGGCACCGCAGGCCACACATTTTTCCGGGTTGATGCAGGGACGACCGGCGCTGTGCATATCCCGCTTGCCTTGGTTGGAGCCGCAGCCCATGCCCAGGTTTTTCAGCGCGCCGCCGAAACCGGCTTCTTCATGCCCCTTAAAGTGGTTCAGGGAGATGACAATGTCGGCATCCATCACCGCCCGGCCAATCATGGCCTTTTCTACATATTCGCCGCCCCGGACGGGAACAGCCACATCGTCGGTGCCCTTCAGACCGTCGGCAATAATCACATGGCAGCCGGTGGAGTAGGGGGTGAAGCCGTTGAGATAGGCGGTTTCCAGGTGATCCAGGGCGTTTTTCCGGGAGCCGACATACATGGTGTTGGCATCGGTCAGGAAGGGCTTGCCGCCCAAATCCTTGACGAGATCCACCACCACCCGGGCGTAGCCGGGGCGCAGATAGGCCATATTGCCCAGCTCACCGAAGTGAATCTTGATGGCAACATACTTGTCCTTGAAGTCGATTTGATCCATTCCGGCGGACAGCAGCAGCCGTGCCAGCTTCTGAGGCAGGGTTTCGCCGCCGGTGGTGCAGAAATTGGTAAAATAAACCTTGGGTGTCATAAAAAACGCCTCCTAATTATCGTTGCATAATTTCAGTTTACAGTCGTATTCGGAATTTGTCAAGAAGCAGGGGAGATTTTACACTATCGCCGTGGTTTTTCCGTGAGCGGCTGGACAGGGGCGGGGAACCATGCTATAATCGCCTATATTATATAAGGAGTGTCGCTGCACATGGATACGGAAAAGGTCATTGCAATTCTGAAAAAGTACAGGAGCGGGTTTCGGGTGCTGCTGGGCGTTTACAATCATCTGCCCTTTCTCAATTCCTTCCGCGGGAAGCTCAAAAAAGAAATCGGAATCGCGAGACTGAACCGATGCCGCATTGTCAGCAGCGGGACGGGAAACCGACTGGTGATTGGCGACCTGACAAGGCTTCACCACTGCGAAATGTACATCGGCGGAAGCAACAACACCATTGTGATTGGGGAGCGATGCTATTTGAACCATGTGGTTTTCTGCATGGAGGGCGATGGGAACACCATCGAGATTGGAAATCATACCGGCCTGTATGGCCGCGCTGAGCTGGCGGCCATTGAGGGCACAGCGATTTCCATCGGAGGTAACTGTATGTTTTCCAGCGATGTTTATATGCGCACCGGAGATTCCCATTCGGTGCTCCGCAAGGGAACGCGGGAGCGAATGAACCCTTCTAAATCCATCCGCATTGGCCGCCATGTGTGGATTGGCACCAAGGTCACGGTGCTCAAGGGGGCTCAGGTTCCCCAGGACTGCATCGTGGGCGCAGGCTCCCTGTTGACCCACGCATTTGAACATCCCAACTGTGTCATTGCCGGTGTCCCTGCCAAGGTAGTGAAGCAGGACGTGGATTGGACAGACCAGAGATTGTAAGATGTCAACGGCGCTTCGCGCCAGGAACGTGCGCATTTGACCGAGCACTAAAAAATCCCACGGTTTGGCGTGCAAAAACGTTACCGGGCGGGTTAGGGCACTACCGTATGGGCACAAAGTTCGTAGCGGCATTGTCCGGCGGCACTGCCGCCAAAAAAAGAAAAAAATGTGTTGACCTGCGAATTGTTTTCGGTTATAATATCACGGAATGACTGTTAAAGTCACTTATTTTGCGTTGCTGCGGTCTATCAGGCTGTCGAGCATATGATGAATGTTTAAGGAGGTGTAACTGCATGAAGCGTACCTATCAGCCCAGCAAGCGTCACCGTTCTAAGGTGCATGGTTTCCGTCAGAGAATGGCTTCTTCCAATGGCCGTAAGGTTCTTGCCCGCCGTCGTGCCAAGGGCCGCAAGGTTCTGTCCGCTTGATGAGCATTGGGCACCCCGGTGTGGGAATGTTGCTCTGAGCGAAATGGGAGCAAAAGCGGGGTGAATGGACATTCGCCCCGCTCCCTTTTTATCTGTTCGGATTTTTGGAGTTTTGCAGTATGAAGTATTCCACCAGTCTAAAGCTCAATCATGTTTTCCAGCGCCTGTACCATACCTCCGGTGCTGCGGATTCCTACCTTGCCATTTACGCCCGAAAAAATCGGACGGGGCAGAATCGGGTGGGCATCACCACCAGCAAAAAGCTGGGTCACGCCGTGCAGCGAAACCGGACACGCAGACGCCTGCGGGAAGTTTACCGCCTCAACGAAGAACGGTTCCAGCCCGGCTGGGACATTGTTGTGGTGGCCAGAACCCGCGCCGTGGAGGCTCCCTTCGACCGCCTCACGGCAAGCTACCTTCGGCTGTCTGCAAAACTCGGAATCCTCCGGGAAGAAGAAATCCAATGAAGAAACTGCTGCTCCTGCTCATTCGCTTTTATCAGAAGTATATTTCCCCCGCCTTCCCTCCCAGATGTCGATTCCGTCCAACCTGCTCTGCCTATGCCTATGAGGCAATCTGCCGCTACGGGGCATTGCGCGGAGGGTGGCTGGCAGTCAAACGGATTGCAAAGTGCCACCCCTTTTACCATGGGGACTTCTATGACCCCGTACCATGACTTCCAAAATTGAAGGAGGAAAGTCCATGTTCCTGTTTTCCATTGCTGATATTATCCAGGTTCCCTTCGGCTATTTGATGGGCTGGCTGTATCAGTTTACCAACAACTATGGTATCGCCCTGATTCTGTTTGCCGTTATCGTTCAGCTGATTCTGCTGCCCATGACCGCAAAATCCAAAAAAAGCATGATGAAAATGTCCCGTCTCCAGCCCCAGATGCAGGACATCCAGCGCCGCTATGCCGACGACCCCCAGCGTCAGAACGCAGCCGTCCAGGCGCTTTATAAAGAGGAGGGCGTGTCCATGGGCGGCGGCTGCCTGTGGAGTCTCGTCCCGATGCTGATTATCCTTCCGCTGTATACCGTGGTGCGCCAGCCCCTTGTTTATATGCTCCATGAGCCTTTGGAGGTGGCACAGCAGATTGTGGACGTGCTGAAAAATACGGTTCCTGCCGGTACGTTCAGCGCCAACGCCTACTACGACCAGATTACTGCCGCCCAGCTCATTCCCCAGTATGCCGACGTGCTGAAGGAGGCCATTCCTGCCATCAGCCAGACTGCCCTCAACGGCATCGACTTCGGTTTCCTGGGCTGCAACCTGGGGCTGATTCCTCCTTTCAACGTGTTCGCCGCCTCTTTCTGGAGCTGGCCCAATGTTGGGCTGTTCCTGCTGGCGGTGCTGTCTGCCGGTAACCAGGTGGTCACCATGTGGCTCAACCAGAAGATGAACGATTCCGTGGTCACCAATAAAGACGGCATCCAGGATGCGGAAACCGCTCAGAATTCCCAGGCAGCTCAGACCAACAAGGTTATGATGTATACCATGCCCCTGATGATGGTTTGGATTGGCTTCACCGTGCCTGCTTCCCTGTCGCTGTACTGGTTCGTGGGCGGCGTGGTGAGAACCGTCGAGGATATGATGCTGACCAAGAAGTACCGCACCCAGTATGATGCCGAGGACGCTGAGCGCCTGAAGCGCCGTCTGGAACAGGATCGGATTGAGGCTGAGAAGGAGCGCGTCCGTGCCGAGCGCCGTGCAGCCAACCCCGAGGGCATCACCGAAAATACCAGCAAGAAGAAAATGCAGAAGAAGCAGCGGGAGCAGGAGGAAGCCGAGCGCTCCGCCGCTGCCAAGGAATACGCCGCCAGAAAGGGTCTGACGGTGGAGGAGAAAGCGTCCGAACCCGAAACCCTCTCCGGCATTGCCAACCGCCCCTACTGCAAGGGTCGTGCCTATGACCCCAACCGCTACACTTCCCAAAAGACGGAGGAATGAGCCATGGAAAAGAAGAGTATTATCACTGGCAAGACGCTGGAAGAAGCCAAGGCAAACGTTACCGCCCAGCTGGGGCTGGATGCTGACAGCTACTCCTATCAGGTGGTGCAGATGCCCAAGTCCGGGTTTTTGGGCTTCGGCGCACAGCCTGCCAAGATTGAGGTGACCTACGAAGTGCCTGACCCCGTGCCCGAGGCACCCAAGGTTGCGCTGTCCTCCGCTTCCCGCTCCAAGCCCAAGCCGGTAGCCAAGAAGCCGGAAGCCCCCAAGCCTGAGGCTCCCAAGGCCGCAAAGCCTGCCGAAGCCCTTGCGCCCACATGGGCCGACACCATGCCCGTTGCCAGCTGGAGCAGGGCGAAGATCAGCAGGGCAATGCCATACTTCCACACCATGCCCATGGTGCCGCCCTCCACGCCCCGGTCAATGAGCTCCGCCATGCACAGGGGGATGACGATCTCAAAAACCACCTCAAAAATGGACAGGAGCACGGTAAGCCACGATTCTTTTTTGTACTCTCTGAGGCTTTTTGTCAGAGTTTTTATCATATTTCTTTCACTCCTTTGAACAAAATATTAATTTTTTATGTAGTACGCTACATTTTGACCAAAAAAAAGAGCCATTATTATTCCTGCTCCAAATTTCGAACGATCCGTGCAAGGCAGTTCCGGAGCTCATCCACCTGCTGCTCACTGAGCCCCCGCAGCAGCATTTTATCCTGCATCGCCACCGTTGCATCGATCTCCTGATCCAGCTTAATGGCCTTATCGGTAAGCCGGACGATCTTATTGCGGCG
>URPI01000131.1 GCA_900549705.1 uncultured Eubacteriales bacterium | reverse complement strand
TCGCCGTTGGCTGTTCATAAATTATTAGTCAGGACAGTCTAGTAGGGGTCGACGAATATGTCGACCCCTACAGGGCATAAGCGAAACAGACACCATCATCAAAATTTCACCCAGAGGGTTTCGAGCCTCTGGGTGTTATTATTATCTTCGCTTGTATCCGTTTTTGCCGATGGCGTATGTGAAAACGGGGCGGCAATTTAGCCGCCCCGTTGGGGTTTGGGATTATTCCAGTTCAAACGCGCCGGTATACAGGCGGTAGTAAGTGCCCTTTTGGGCAATCAAATCGTCATGGGTACCCCGCTCAATAATCCGCCCGTGGTCCAGCACCATAATGCAGTCGGAATTGCGGACGGTGGACAGCCGGTGGGCAATGACGAACACGGTTCTGCCCTTCATCAAGGCATCCATGCCCGCCTGTACCTGGGCTTCCGTATAGGTATCGATGGAGGAGGTGGCCTCATCCAGAATCATCACCGGGGGATCTGCCACTGCCGCCCGGGCAATGGCAATCAGCTGCCGCTGCCCCTGGGACAGTCTGGCACCGTTGCCGGTGAGCATGGTGTTGTAGCCCTCGGGCAGACGGGTGATGAAGTCATGGGCATTTGCCAGCTTTGCCGCGCGGATGCACTCCTCATCGGTGGCATCCAGCTTGCCATAGCGGATGTTGTCCATCACCGTGCCGGTAAAGAGGTTGGTCTCCTGAAGCACCACGCCCAGGGAGCGGCGCAGGTCTGGCTTGCAAATCTTATTGATGTTGATGTCGTCATAGCGAATTTTGCCGTCATCAATGTCATAGAACCGGTTAATGAGGTTCGTGATGGTGGTCTTGCCGGCACCGGTGGCACCCACAAAGGCAATCTTCTGACCGGGACGGGCATACAGCGTCACGTCATGCAGCACCGTCTTTTCCGGCACATAGCCGAAGTCCACGTGTTCCATGACAATGTCACCCTTGAGCTCCCGGTAGGTGGTGGTGTTGTCGGCCTTGTGATAGTGCTTCCATGCCCAGTGGCCGGTGCGCTCGGCGGTTTCCTGGATGTTGCCCTGGCTGTCAATTCTGGCGTTGACCAGATGGACATAGCCATCGTCCTTTTCCGGCTCCTCATCCATCAGCTTGAAGATACGCTCGGCACCTGCCAGCGCCATGATGATGGAGTTAATCTGGTTGGAAATCTGAGAGATGGGCATATTGAAGCTGCGGGACAGCACCATAAACGCCATCAGGCTGCCCAGGGTGAGCAGCTTGCCATTGGACATCACCACCATCATGCCGCCCACAATAGCCAGCACCGCATACTGAATGTAGCCAAGGTTATTATTGATGGGGCCCATCATGTTGGAGAATTTACCGGCGGCGTAGGCATTGGCGCAGAGCTGCTCGTTGAGCACATCAAATTCCTTTTTGCAGGCATCCTCGTGGTTGAAAATCTTCACCACTCGCTGGCCGTTAATCATTTCCTCGATATAGCCATTCACCGCGCCCAGGGATTGCTGCTGACCGACAAAATACTTGCCGGACTTGCCCGCCAGGTACTTGGTCACATAGATGATTGCCGCCACGGTGAAAATCATCACAAGAAACAGCACCCAGCTGGTTGCAATCAGGCTGATGGTCACCACAATCAGCGTGATGGCGGAGGAGGCGCACTGGGGAATGGCCTGGCTGATCATCTGCCGCAGGGTATCCACATCGCTGGTGTAGCAGGACATGATGTTGCCGGCGGTATTGGAATCGAAGTAGCGCAGGGGCAGCCGCTGCATCTTGGTGAACATCTCGTCCCGGATGGCCTTCTGCGTTCCCTGGGACACGTCCACCATCAGATAGTTATACAGGAACGCACAAAAGGCACCCACGACAAGCAGGATTGCGATTTTGGTCAGATACCCCGCCATGGGGCCAAAGTCCTGGGAGCCGGAATCAACCATGGGCAGAATATAGTCGTCCACCAATGTTCCCAGGCTGCGGCTGCTGATGGTCTGCGCCACGGAGGTCATCACAATGGCCGCCAGCACAATCACCAGGGTGGTGGAATATTTTTTCATGTAGCCCAGCAGACGCAGCAATGTCTGCTTGGGATTCTCTGCCATGCGGCCATCGCCGCGCATTCTTACAGGAGGCATTACTCTTCCCGTCCTTTCTGCTGGGTTTCAAAGAGATGGCGATACATCTCGGAGGTCTTCATCAGCTCCTCATGGCTGCCGTGCTCCGCAATTCTGCCGCCATCCATAATGAGAATCAGGTCGGCATCCTGAATGGAGGAAATCCGCTGGGCAATAATCAGCTTGGTGGTGCCGGGAATTTCCTCCCGGAAGGCCTTGCGGATCATGGCATCGGTATGGGTATCCACAGCGGAGGTGGAATCATCCAGAATCAGAATCTTGGGCTTTTTCAGCAGGGCACGGGCAATGCACAGCCGCTGCTTCTGACCGCCGGATACGTTAGAACCGCCCTGCTCGATGTGGGTGTCGTATTTGTCCGGGAAGCCCTGGATAAACTCATCGGCACAGGCCAGCTTGCAGGCGTGAATC
Organism: uncultured Eubacteriales bacterium; assembly: GCA_900549705.1. Classification (GTDB taxonomy): domain Bacteria; phylum Bacillota; class Clostridia; order Oscillospirales; family Oscillospiraceae; genus Faecousia. The sequence continues at coordinate 3,401 of URPI01000131.1, read as the reverse complement.
AGCTCCTCGTCGGTGGCATTGGGGTTGCCCCAGCGCAGATTCTCCTTGATGGTGCCGGAAAACAGGGTATTCTTTTGCAGCACCATGGCCACATTGTCCCGCAGTACCTCCAGGTCATACTTGCGCACATCCACGCCGCCCACCTTCAGCACGCCGCCGGTCACGTCATACAGCCGGGGAATCAGCTGCACCAGGGTGGACTTGGAGGAGCCGGTAGCACCCAGAATGCCCACGGTGCAGCCGGAGGGAATGTGGAGACTCACATTCTGCAAGGCATCCAGCTTGGCCTTTTCGCTGTAGCGGAAGGAAACATTTTCAAAGTCAATGGAGCCGTCCTTCACGTCCTTGACGGCATTTTCCGGGGACACCAGGTTCGGCTCCTCGGTCAGCAGCTCGGCGCAGCGGCGCATGGGAGAGCGGGACATAATCGTCATCACCAGCACCATGGACAGCATCATCAGGCTGCTGAGAATCTGGGTGGTATAGGTGAACATGGAGCTGAGTTCGCCGGTGGTCAGCCCTGCACCGGGCAAATTGCCGGAGGCTACCACCATCCGGGCACCGAACCAGGAGATTGCCAGAATGCAGCCATACACGCAAATCTGCATCACGGGGTTGTTCAGGGCAATGATATGCTCTGCCTTGCAGAACAGGCGGTAGATTTCGCCGGAGATGCCAGAGAACTTTTCAATTTCCTTGTCCTCCCGGACGAAGCTTTTCACCACCCGGATGCCGTGGATGTTCTCCTGCACCACATTGTTCAGGCTGTCATAGGTCTTAAAGACCTTGTCGAAAATCTTGAACACCGTGGGGATCAGGCAGAAGATTACCAGCGCCAGCAGCGGCAGCGCCACGCAGTAAATCAGGCTCAGCTTCAGGCTGATTCTGGCAGCGGAAAACAGCGCCAGCACCAGCATCACCGGGCAGCGAATGGCCATGCGAATCATCATCTGGAAGGCCATCTGGATGTTGGCCACGTCCGAGGTCAGGCGGGTGACAATGGACGAGCCGGAAAATTTATCGATGTTGGAAAAGCTGAATTCCTGCACCCGATAATACATATCATGGCGCAGATTTTTGGCAAAGCCCGTTGCAGCCTTGGAAGCCAAATCCGCACTGGCGCAGCCGAAGCCCAGGGAAATAACAGCCAAAAGCATCAACAGCACCGATTGCTGCACCACCACTGCCATGTTCTGCTGCTCAATGCCAAAGTCATAGAGCTTTGCCATTACCAAGGGGATGAGCACCTCCATGGCAACCTCTCCCACCATGCACACGGGGCTGAGCAGGGCGGGCAGCTTATATTCCCGGACGCTCCGGGCAAGGGTTTTAATCATTCCGATTCCTCCTTATTGTCATTCAGATGAAACTGGGGGTCACACCCCAGGTTTTTTGCCGCACGGGTCAGCAGGTCGGTGAACTGCTGTTTTTCCGCCTCCGTAAATCCTGTCACCAGTTTTTTCTCGTTTTCCTGGATGACGTTGTAGATTTTCTCGTTGCAGTCCGCCCCTTTGGGGAGCATATAAATCCGCTTGCAGCGCCGGTCCGCTTCATCCGGGCGGAATTCAATGAACCCCTTCTTTTCCAGCCGCGCCAGCAGGCCGGAAACCGTTGGGTGGCTCAGGTGAAATTTCTCCTCGATGTCCTTGGCGCAGGGCGGTTCCGGTGACAAGGCCAAATATCCCATGATTCTGCCCTGGGCGGAGGTCAGCTCCATTTCTGCCAGCGCACCGGTGACGGATTGGGAAATGGTGCAGTGGAGAACCCGTACCATATGCCCATAATGCTTCAAATGATCACTTCCTTGGGTAAAAATTCAACGTGCCTAGAAGTGTAGCATACGACATAATTTTTTTCAAGGGCTTCATACTTTTTTTACATTTAACGGCGCTGCACCCCTGTGCCAGCCAGAACCGGTTTGCACCCAGGGGGCAGCTGCGTGAATGGCAGCGGCACTGGAAATAACTCGTTGCAGGCCGGGCGGAACTATGGTATAATCCAGGAAAAACGAAAGGACATGGACATGAGCAAAGCAGACGAATTATACCGCCAGACCTGTCTGGACATTTTGAATCACGGCTTTTCAGACGAAAATCTGGAGGTGCGCCCCCACTGGGCAGACGGCACCCCCGCCCACACCATCAAAAAATTCGGCGTGGTCAACCGCTACAATCTGGCAGAGGAATTCCCCATTATGACATTGCGGCGCACCTACTGGAAAAGCGCCATTGATGAGCTGCTGTGGATTTGGCAGAAGAAATCCAACCGGATTGCTGACCTGGGCAGCCATGTCTGGGACGAATGGGCAGGAGCGGACGGCACCATCGGCAAGGCATACGGCTATCAGCTGGGCATCAAGCACCAATATAAGGAAGGGCAGTTTGACCAGGTGGATCGGGTGCTGTATGACCTGAAGCATAACCCCGCTTCCCGGCGCATCCTCACCAATATTTATAATTTTGAGGATTTGCATGAGATGAATCTGTACCCCTGCGCCTACTCCATGACCTTTAACGTCACCGGCGATACCCTCAATGCCATCCTCAATCAGCGCTCCCAGGATATGCTGACGGCGAACAACTGGAACGTGGTGCAGTATGCGGTGCTGACCCATATGATGGCGCAGGTGTCCGGGCTGAAGGTGGGCGAGCTGGTTCATGTGATTGCCGACTGCCACATTTACGACCGGCACATTCCCGCCGTCAAGGCCATGCTGGAATTGGAGGGCTATGATGCCCCCGCCTTCCAGATGGATGAGAGCATCACGGATTTCTACCAGTTTACCAAGGATTCCTTCCGAATGGAAAACTATCGGTATCATGAATTTCCCTTTGAAATCCCCATGGCGATATGAGGTTGCGGTATGAATCTGATTGTGGCTGTATATGATGATTGGGGCATTGGCTGCTGCGGCACCCAGCCGGTGGCGCTGTCTGCCGATCGCAAGTTTTTCCGCCAGACCACCAAGGGGGCCATGGTGATTGTGGGGCGGCGTACCATCGAGGATTTTCCGGGCAAGCAGCCCCTGCCCGGGCGGGTGAATGTAATGCTGAGTCGGGGAAATGCGGCGCTTCCGGGGTTTACCCTGTGCCATAGCCCGGAGGAAGCGGCGGCGCTGGCGCAGAATGCAGAACGTGCCTTTGTAATTGGCGGCGGCAGCGTCTACCGCCAGATGCTTCCTTATTGTGACTGCGCCTATGTCACCAAGGTGCATACCACATTGCCCTGCGATACGGATTTCCCCAACCTGGATGACGACCCCCAGTGGCAGCTGAAAGAGGTGCTGCAATCCGGCGAAGAAAACGGCATAAAATACGATATGTGCCTGTACCGTAGAGCCATGTAGTAGAGCGTACAGGCTAAAGGTTTGCACCCCTTGGCTTCCCCCGGGGGAAGCCAAG
>URPI01000130.1 GCA_900549705.1 uncultured Eubacteriales bacterium | reverse complement strand
CCGCTCCACCTTGTTGGAACGGAGGCATCTGGTACAAGCGTACACATGGCAGGGAGTCCCATTCACGACTGCCTTGACCCGCTTCACATTGGGCTTCCACTCGCGATTGGAACGTCTGTGGGAGTGAGAAACCTTAATACCAAAGGTAACGCCCTTACCACAAAAATCACACTTCGCCATTCATTGCACCTCCCATCCGAAAGCTTACTCCTATGCTGCGCCCATTGGAACGCTTAGATATGATAACAGACTTTCTACAAAAATGCAAGCATTTTTTTGCAAATTTTTTCGGATTTCAAAAAAATGTTGATATTCCTTCAAGGACTGGTATAATGGACGCATGATACCACCGTGAACAGGAGGAATCCAGATGAGCGAGAATTACAGCGTAGCGCTGACAGAGCTTGTAAAAGAATTCAACCTGGAAGTTGTCTATGCTTCAACAGATTACGAATCCATCCGGCTGACCGTTGAGGATGTGTCCCGTCCCGGCCTTCAGCTGGCCGGATATTTTGACCACTTTGAACCCATGCGGCTCCAGATTCTGGGCAACGTAGAGGTCAGCTATATTCAAAAGGAAACACCCCAGGAGCGAGCCGCCATTTTTGACCAATTCTTCTCCTACAAACCGCCTGCGCTTTTATATGCCCGGAACTTTCCCGTAGACCCCCAATGCCTGGAAATGGCAAGAAAGCACAGCATCACCATTCTGCGCTCCGGTGAGGCCACTGCCTCTCTGGCCTCCAGCATCATTGCCTATCTGCGCTCTGCCTTGGCACCCCGTATCACCCGCCACGGCGTTTTGGTGGAGGTTTACGGCGAGGGGCTGCTGCTCGTGGGTGACAGCGGCGTGGGCAAAAGCGAAACCGCCCTGGAGCTGCTCAAACGCGGACACCGGCTGATTGCCGATGATGCCGTAGAAATCCGCAAGCTGTCCAACGCCTCCCTGGTGGGCACTGCACCGGATCTCATCCGCAACTATATCGAACTGCGAGGCATCGGCATCATCAATGTGGCAAAGCTCTTCGGCATGGGTGCCGTGCGTACCGAAAACGAAATCAATCTGGTTGTCAACATCGTCCCCTGGAACACCCAGGAGCCCTACGACCGGCTGGGGCTGGAAGACCAGTTCACCGAAATTCTGGGTGTTCAGGTACCCGTCAACACCATTCCGGTGACGGCAGGCCGTAACCTCGCCGTGATTTTGGAGGTGGCCGCCATGAATAACCGCCAGAGAAAACTGGGCTATAACCCTGCCAAGGAATTTACCGACCAGATTGACAACCACTTCACTCAAATGAATGCAGAGAAAAAATAAATGAAAGAATTGACAATCCAACATAACGATGCCGGGCAGCGGCTGGATCGTTTTCTTGCCAAAGCCGTCCCCCTGCTCCCCGCCTCGCTGGCACAGAAATACATCCGCATCAAGCGCATCAAGCTCAACGGTGCCAGAGCCGAGCGGGACACCCGACTGAAAGAGGGTGATGTGCTTCAACTGTATATCAACGACGAATTTTTCGACAAGCCCAGGGAGGATAACGCTTATCTCACCGTGGCCTCCCCTGAGCTGAACATCGTGTATGAGGACGACCAGATTTTGCTGGTGGACAAGCGGCCGGGACTGGCCGTACACCCCCACGACGGCGCGGAATACGGCAGAACCCTCATTGACCACATCCAGGCCTACCTCTACCAGAAGCACGAATGGAGTCCCCGGAGTGAGAACAGCTTCACCCCCGCCCTGTGCAATCGCATCGACCGGAACACCGGCGGCATCGTCATTGCTGCCAAAACCGCTGAGGCGCTGCGGGTGATGAACCAGAAAATCAAAGACCGGGAGATGGACAAGCGGTACCTGGCCATTGTGGAGGGAACGCCGAAGCCCAAGGAGGGCAGCCTGAAAGGATACTTATTTAAGGATGCCAAACAAAACCGTGTCTTTGTCACCGACACGCCCCAGCCCGGCTCCAAAAGCTGCCAGACGGACTACCGCATTCTCTCCTCCGCCAATGGCCTGAGCCTGGTGGAATGCAAACTGATTACAGGCCGCACCCATCAGATTCGCGCCCAGTTTGCCCACGCCGGGCATCCCCTGCTGGGAGATGGCAAATACGGGAAGTTAGACAAACGCTTCGACCGCAATTATCAGGCACTGTATTCCTACCGCCTGCGCTTTGACTTCACCACCGATGCCGGGAGCTTGGATTACCTGAACGGCAAAAGCTTTCAGGTAGAGCAGGTGGACTTTGTAGCGGAGTATTTCCCTGGATACCGGTTATAAGGAGAAATTTTCATGAATATTTTTGTAACCAGCAGCCCCTATCTGGACGGGGCCGACCGGGCAATTCTGAACCCGGAAAACCACTTTGTAGAAAATCTGCGGGAGGTACTTCCGCCTTTCCCCCGGGTGCTGTTTGTGGCCTCTGACCCGGAGCGCCATGACCTGACCTGTTCCTTCGGGATGGACACCGCCATTGCCTTCTGCCAGGCCGGGATGCCCTTCAGTGCCTTTCAGGTGCTGGACGGAACCAACGCAGACCGGGCGACGGAGCTGGTGCAGTCCAGCGATTTTCTGGTACTCGCCGGCGGTCATGTTCCAACCCAAAACAGCTTCTTCCGCCAAATCGGACTGAGGGAAATCCTCCGGGATTTCCAGGGAACCGTCATGGGCATTAGTGCCGGCTCCATGAACCTGGCAGATATGGCTTATATTCAGCCAGAGGAGGAAGGCGAGGGCGTTGACCCTGATTTTGTCCGCTTTGCCCCCGGCCTGGGGCTGACGGATGTAAACGTCCTGCCCCACTACCAAAAGTGCAAGGACGACATTCTGGACGGTCTGCGGCTCTTTGAGGACATCACCTACCCGGACAGCCAGGGGAATACCTTCTTCGCCCTGCCCGACGGCAGCTATTTCTTCCAGAACGAAGAAATGCTTCTGCTGTTCGGCGAGGGGTACGTCCTGCGGGACGGGGTGCTTACGCCCCTCACTCGCTCCGGTGACTGCCTGAACATGGACGAGTTCCGGTAAACCATTGCCGGGGGCATCTCCCCCGGCTGCTCTCCCCTATTTTCAGTTTTTGTAAAATTCATGCTTGACAATCCCCCGCCCCGGTGATATAATACGGCTCGTGGTGATGAGAAACCCACGATTCAATGGGCCTTTAGCTCAGTTGGTCAGAGCCTCCGGCTCATAACCGGATAGTCCCGGGTTCGAGTCCCTGAAGGCCCACCAGTTTATAAAGGTTTTTGCCTTTTACATATATAGGGGTATAGCTCAATTGGTAGAGCGGCGGTCTCCAAAACCGTAGGCTCAGGGTTCAAGTCCTTGTGCCCCTGCCATTTTTACAAAAAAGTCGTCCAGCTTTGGGCGACTTTTTTGTTATATATAAACAAAATCCAGCAATAAAGAAACAGCTGTTCAAGAATATCCGTTTGTGTTTCCCTCCCTTTCCCGATCAATCTGTAATACGCATTGTAATAAACATTGTAATATTACAATCTCGTCCCGACCCCCTTTGCGGTATACCTATTGCAGATTAACTGCATCATTGCAACCCCTTCCACATACCTAAAGAACAGTTTTATTGCTACAAATTGCGATATCTCAAATTTGCCAAAGTCAGAGAGAATTGGAGAGAGAATTATTTGTCTACCAATACACCCGGCAATGACAAATAAAGAGAATAAATATATCAGTCAACAATTTATCGATACTGTATATTCGCTCCAAAATGGAGATTAGAAATGGAGGTTGAAGTTATGCGGGCACCATACAATGTTTTAGTTATTCCCTACATCTCAAAATCTGAGAATCCTCTGTTTTGCATTTTTAAAAGGGCAGATATGGGAGTTTGGCAGTTTATTGCTGGAGGAGGTGAAACAGGAGAAGACGCTCTTTCTGCTGCAAGGAGAGAGGCATTTGAGGAAGCAGCTATTAGCTCGGATCACACTTACAACAAACTGGAGTCTATGTGCTATGTTTCAGTAGATAATTTCTCAGAAAAAGCCAGAAAGTCTTGGGGAAAAAGGTACGTGATTCCAGTATTTACGTTTTCCGTTAAACTTGACAGCTGTGAAATTCGCTTGTCTGACGAGCATACCACTTATTCATGGTGTACATATCAGGAAGCGAAAAAAAACTTCATTTTGACTTAGATAAAACAGCGTTATACGAGTTAAATCAGTTGCTGCTAAATGCACAATGACATCTGGCTCATAGAAGAATGATGATATGTTATTTTCGCTGGAAAAGAAACGGAAGACGGGAGGTGTCCACGGTCAAGTACCCTTTGCCCACCAACCGATTCAGCACATTCCGGGCAGCGCTTTCGGACAGGTTCAGTATCTGCGCTGCTTTTTTCACGGTGATTTCCGCGTTCAGCCCTGCCTTGTTCATCCGCTCCAAAAGCTTGGACTCCTGCTCACTCAGCACGTTTGTGGACAAGGTAGCATCCATCAGGCTGCGCTCAAAAACATCCAGCATATAGGATACAAAGGGCGAAAGATCCAGCCATTGTTCCCCGCCGTCCAGCAGAATTCTTTCGGAATCAGAAAGGCTCCCATAGTACCCGCTGAGTTGATTGTTGATGGCATTGGACAGCGGCACACTTTTCATCTTCTTATATCCACCGTGATAAAGCTGGGACATATTGCAGATTCGGGCGGTTCTGCCGTTCCCGTCACAGAAGGGATGGACGTACACAAAATAGAAATGGGCCACAAAGGAATTGAGGAGCAGCACAGGAGAATTTGATTGACGGAATTTGAACCAATCCTCCATCAGTTGGGGCAGCTGATGAGCCTGGGCCGGGGCGTGGATAATCCGGTCAGCGGAGCCCACATAAACCATGCCGCTGCGATACACGCTGCCCGCTTGATTCTCATTCTCGCAGACCCCTTTTACGATCTTCTCCCAGAGCCTGCGGATGTTCTTCGGTGTGATTTCCTGCCGGTAGGCGTAATCGGCACCGGCGATGGTGTTGACAACCATCTGGTCATCCTTTGTGCTGGGATGATCGAAGCTCTTTTTGACCTGAGCCACAGTGGTTCTTGCTCCCTCGATGGTAGCAGAGGACCAGGCATCCAGAAGAAGAACCTCCTGCACCCCGCGCCGCTCCGGGAGCTTCTGATACAGCAGCTCCAGCTCCTGTGCCTTTTCCGAAAGCTTTGTGATGCCGGTCAGGTAGAGTGCTTCGCCGTGGATTCCCTTCAGGGGCAGCAGTACCCGGTCATTCAGACGACGACCCAGTTCTTCTTCGGCATCCGCAATACCGGCTCTGGCACGATATTCCAGCTTCTGAATGGTATCCCACATAGCTGTCCCTCCTGCAAATGATGAAGGTAGTGTACCACAAAATCCGCTCTGTGTCTATGATGCTGCCTACATTTTTATTCCACCCGTTCGCAGTACACCACATATTCGCCGTAATACTCGCTATACAGCTTTTCGCCGGAACGATAGGCGGCAGAAGCGATAGCGGACTGTCCTGTGCTTCGTTTCGTCTGCGTGACGCTCAGATGAAATAGTGCCATCGGCTTTCAACTCCTTTTCTCTGTTTTCCAGACGCTCCAGCTTGTGCTGTTCCTGTAAAAACTGTGTCTCGGCTCGTTCCTTTTCGGCTCGGAGCTGTTCAAGTTTTTTTGGGGTTGTCATTGTGATTGGCCTCCTTTTTTGAAAATGGGTATAAAAAAGACCGCCGACTTTTTCACATGACGATGTGTGTCAACGGTCTATTTTTCCGTATTTACTTGTTAATCTCGGTATGACAAACTGGAATTTCTCACTTCTTTATTTTAGGAGCAATAAGCAGCACTACTGCCACAAGAAAATATACACCATACAGTAACCACGTAATTATATTGTTCCAAGGGAAACTCTTTTCTGGATGGTTTAATGCAAACATTATAAATACAATAGCTACAATCAGCATTATCACACCGATAATCCTTGATATACTTTTTTTCATGTAAAGCACCTCCTTGTTAAACTGGAATCTGTCGTATTAGAGATACCAAACCAATCCATTTTCTGTTGCCTGAATCATTGCCCCCTTCGGTACCTTTCGCAAT
>URPI01000129.1 GCA_900549705.1 uncultured Eubacteriales bacterium | reverse complement strand
TTCCGATCTCTGGATCTGATTCAGGAGGGCAACATCGGCCTGTGGGAGGCAATTTCTGGATATCGGGGCGGTGACTATGCCGCCCAGCGGGACGAGGCCATCCGTTCATCGGTGCTGAAAGCCATTGTGCTGCAAGCCCGCAGCAACGGCATCAGCCAGAAGATGAAAAAGGCATTGCAGGACTACCGGGCTGCCGACCAGCATCTGCTGACCAAGCTTGGCAGAAATCCCGGCCTGGAGGAGATTGCCCAGGAAATGCACATCAGTCTGGAACAGGCGCAGACCATTGAAAAAACCATGGCCGATATTTTGCTGCTGCAAAAGGCGGAGAAGCTGGCTGCCCCCAAGGAGGAAACCGCCGAGGACGAGCTGCCGGTGGAGGACACCGCCTATTTCCAGATGCGCCAGCGCATCAGCGAGATGCTGTCCGTGCTGGACGAGCAGGAGGCACGGATTTTGACCATGCGGTTTGGTCTTGAGAAGGGGCTTCCCATGAGTACCGAGGAGGTTGCCAAGGCGCTGGGCATCACCACCGCCGCAGTGACGGCCTGCGAAACCGCTGCCCTGAGCAAGCTGCGGGCAGAAAAATAACAAAAAGGGGACAGCACAATCATGAAAACTATTTCTGTGGCCATTGACGGCCCCGCCGGTGCCGGAAAGAGCACCATTGCCCGCCGCCTGGCAGCGGAGCTGGGCTACCGCTATGTGGATACCGGTGCAATTTACCGCACCGTGGCCTATTTTATGGATTTGTGGGGAGTCAGCCCCAAGGATGTGGACGGCGTGAACCGCTACATCGATGAACTGACGGTGGAAATTGAATATGACGAAGACGGCCTTCAGCATATGATGATGAACGGCATGGATGTGACGAAGGACATCCGCACCCCGGATATTTCCCAGAAGGCCAGCCTGATTTCTGCGCACGCCTGTGTCCGTGATATGCTGCTGGATATGCAGCGGGAGCTGGCAGAGCAGAATAATGTCGTGATGGATGGCCGTGACATCGGCACGGTGGTGCTGCCCCATGCAACGGTGAAAATTTTCCTCACCGCCTCCCCGGAGGTGCGGGCAAAGCGCCGCAGCGATGAGCTGAGTGCCAAGGGGCAGAAGGTGGATTACAACAAGGTGCTGAAGGATATTCAGCAGCGGGATTACCAGGATACCCACCGGGAGATTGCGCCGCTGAAAATGTCCCGGGACAGCATCAAGGTGGATACCTCCGATATGACCATTGAGGAAGTGCTGGAAAAGCTCAAGGACATTGTGGCGCAGAAGGTCGGCTGATGGGAGTTACGGTTGCAAAAAGTGCCGGCTTCTGCTTCGGTGTCAGCCGAGCGGTGGAGCTGGTGGAAACGGCAGCTCGCCAGGGCTGCCGGACGCTGACCCTGGGGCCTATTATCCACAACCGCCATGTGGTGGAGCGCTTCCGGCAGATGGGTGTCCGGGTGATTGACACGCCGGAGGAAGCCGGGGCGGGGGACACGGTTATCATCCGCTCCCACGGTGTCAGCCGGGATGTTTACCGGCATCTGGAAGCCACGGGGGCGAACATCGTGGATGCTACCTGTCCCTTTGTCAAGCGGATTCATAAGCTGGTGGCGCAGGCAGAGGCGGAGGGGAAGCTCCCCATCATCATCGGCACCCCGACCCACCCGGAGGTGGAGGGCATTGCCGGGTGGTGTACGAACTGCCGGGTGTTTGAAAATGTGGAAGCCATGGAAAAATGGGTTCAGGAGGAGAATGTCCCCCCGGATTTGCCAGTTTGTATGGTTTCACAAACAACGTCCACAGAAATTTTGTGGAAAAAATGCGTCAATTATGCAAAAAAACAGTTTACTTACTTGCAAAAATTTGATACAATATGTAGAGCAACAGAGTGTAGGCAAAGGGAAGCATCCGAACTGAGTCAAAGATGTGAAGCAATGGTCGTTGTAGGAGATCTCAAAAGTTCCAACACAGGCCGTCTTGCGATGATTTGCCGGGAACACTGCAATCGCGTCTATCTGGTGGACAATGCCGGTGAGCTGAACCCCCAGGACTTTTGCGGTGTATCTGATGTTGGAATCACTGCTGGTGCGTCAACACCGGCGTGGATTATAAAGGAGGTCAACAAGACTATGAGCGAAATTACCAATGTTGAGGCTGTACAGGAGGAGAACTTCGCCGAGCTTCTCGAGCAGTCCATCAAAACTTTAAATACAGGAGATAAGGTCATTGGAACCGTTACCGGTATCGGCAACACCGAAATCCAGGTTGATCTGGGCACCAAGCACGCTGGCTACATTCCCTATGATGAAGTCAGCACCGATCCTTCTGTGAAGCCCGAGGACATTCTGAAGGTTGGCGATGAAATCGAGGTTTTCGTTGTTCGCGTCAACGACCAGGAGGGCACCGTGCAGCTGTCCAAGAAGAAGCTGGACGGCCTGAAGGTTTGGGACGAAATGGCTGACTATGTGGAAAACAAGACCACCATTGATGCCGTTATCACCGAGGAGAACAAGGGCGGCCTGGTTGCCAATGTCAAGGGTGTCCGCGTGTTTATCCCCGCTTCTCAGTCCGGCGTTGCCAAGGGCGGCGATATGGCTGCCATGGTTGGCAAGCACGTCCAGCTGAAGATTACCGAGGTCAACCGTGCCCGCCGCCGTGCCATCGGCTCCATCCGCGCCGTCACTTCCGAGCAGCGCAAGGCCGCTCAGGAGAAGATCTGGAGCGAGATTGAAGTGGGCAAGAAGTACCACGGCGTTGTGAAGTCCCTGACTTCCTACGGCGCATTTGTGGACATCGGCGGCGTGGACGGCATGGTTCATGTTTCCGAGCTGAGCTGGAACCACATCAAGAACCCCGCAGAGGTTGTCAAGGTTGGCGACGAGATTGACGTTTACGTCATTTCCTTCGACCCCGAGAAGCACAAGATTTCCCTGGGCTACAAGACCGACGAGATGAACCCCTGGAATCAGTTCATGAGCAAGTACAGCGTTGGCGACGTGGTGGAAGCCAAGATTGTCAAGCTGATGACCTTCGGCGCTTTCGCAGAGATTCTGCCCGGCGTTGACGGCCTGATCCACATCTCCCAGATTTCTGACCGCCGCATCGGCAAGCCCGAGGATGTTCTGTCCGAGGGTCAGGTTGTCAAGGTGATGATCACCGACATCGGCGAGAACAAGCGCATTTCTCTGTCCATCCGCGCTCTGCTGGAGCAGAACCCCGAGGACGCTGAGTAATATCACTCCGTAACGAACCGGGGCAGTGTATGCACTGTCCCGGTTTTTTAAGTGGCGCAGAGTCGCTGCACTCCTGGTTTTCCGGTGACATATTCAAATCCGGAAGGCAGGAGGACAATCACCGAAAGGAGCTAGGTTATCACCATGGTCAAACACATTGTGCTTTACACCCTCAAAGACGGTGTGGAGAAGGAACCCACCATTAAAATGATTGCATCCGTGCTGGAACCCCTGGTAGGCAAAATCCCGGGACTGAAGCATCTGGAGGTTCGTCAGGCCTACAGCGGCGGCATGGATTATGCGCTGTACTCTGAGTTTGAAAGCAGAGAGGCGCTGGAGAACTATGCTGTCCATCCCCTCCACCAAGAGGCCAAAACCCATTTCTTTCACCTGCTGGACAGCCGCGTGGCTGCCGACTATGAGCTGTAAGGAGAAAGCTGCCATATGAAAGCAATTGTAACCGTTGTGGGCAAAGACCGGGTTGGCATCATTGCCTCCGTCTGTACGAAACTCGCTCAATATAACGTCAACGTCATGGATATCAGCCAGACCGTCATGCAGGGCTACTTCACCATGATGATGGTCACCGATGTGAGTGAATGCAATGTCTCCGTTGGCGATCTGGCAAAGCAGATGGATGCGGCCGGGCAAGAAATGGGGCTGTCCATCCGCGTCCAGCGCGAGGACATTTTCCAGGCCATGCACCGGGTTTGAGGAAACGATATGCTGAATCAAAACGATATTTTAGAGACCCAGGCCATGATTGAGCAGCAGCATCTGGACATCCGCACCATTACCATGGGCATCAGTCTGCTGGACTGCTGTGATCCGGATTTGAGCGCCTGCTGTGAGAAAATTTACAATAAAATCACCCGGCTTGCAAAAAATCTGGTGTCGGTGGGTGAGGAGATTGAAGCGGAGTTTGGCATTCCCATTGTCAACAAGCGGATTTCCGTCACCCCCATTGCCCTGGTTGCGGGCGCTTGCCAGACCGACAGTTATGTGGAGATTGCAAAGACGCTGGATGCCGCTGCCAAGACCTGCGGCGTGAACTTCATCGGCGGCTTTTCTGCCCTGGTGCAGAAGGGCGCTACCACCGGCGACTGGAAGCTGATTCGCTCCATCCCCGAGGCACTGGCTGCCACTGAGCGGGTGTGCGCCAGCGTCAATGTTGGCTCCACCAAGGCGGGCATCAACATGGATGCCGTGGCAGAAATGGGACGCATCATCAAAAAAACCGCCGCACTGACCGAGGACAACGGCTGCATGGGCTGTGCCAAGCTGGTGGTATTTGCCAACGCAGTGGAGGATAACCCCTTTATGGCAGGTGCGTTCCACGGTGTCGGTGAGCCGGAGTGCGTCATCAATGTGGGCGTGTCCGGCCCCGGTGTTGTGTACCATGCGCTGCAAAAGGTCAAGGGGCAGCCCTTTGACGTGGTGGCAGAAACCATCAAGAAGACCGCCTTCCAGGTCACCCGGATGGGGCAGCTGGTGGGCGTGGAGGCCTCCCGCCGCCTGGGCGTGCCCTTCGGCATTGTGGATCTGAGCCTGGCACCCACCCCGGCGGTGGGCGACAGCGTGGCGCGGATTCTGGAAGAAATGGGCTTGGAGGTCTGCGGTACCCATGGTACTACTGCCGCTCTGGCGCTGCTGAATGACGCAGTCAAAAAGGGCGGCGTGATGGCCTCCAACCATGTGGGCGGCCTGTCCGGTGCGTTTATCCCGGTGTCCGAGGACGAGGGCATGATTGCCGCCGCCCAGCGGGGCACCCTGGTGCTGGACAAGCTGGAAGCCATGACCTGCGTTTGCTCCGTGGGTCTAGACATGATTGCCGTCCCCGGTGATACCAGCGCCGCAACCATTTCCGCCATCATTGCCGACGAGGCAGCCATTGGCATGGTTAATACCAAGACCACCGCCGTCCGCATTATTCCCGCCCTGGGCAAACAGGTGGGGGATATGATTGAGCTGGGCGGTCTGCTGGGCAGCGCCCCTGTGATGCCTCTGCACAGCGAGGGCAGCGAAGCCTTTGTCGCCCGCGGCGGCAGAATCCCTGCGCCCCTGCAAAGCCTGAAGAACTAAGGAAACTCTGAATAAATCGTCTGCGGTTGGACAACGGATCTGTTGCCCCCAGGCATCAGTTTGAAAAACGGGAAATACATACAGTATTCCTCCCTTTTCCAAACCTCGCCTGAGAACAAAATCTCTCGTTGCCAGCTCTTGTCGATTTAATCAGGGGTTCCCGAAGCGCCTGAAGCGTGTATTCTTGATTCCACAAAATCCTCCTCCTGCATTTGATGTGCGGGCAGGAGGATTTTTGCGCCGTGAGGGGCACTTCTCGGGCAATATCAAACCGGCGGGGATTCGGCAGCATACCGAATCCCCGCTTTCCTATCCGATGGGTTATTTATGGCACTGTTGGCTCTGGTTTTGATTCTGACTCTGACTCTGATTTTCGCCCTGGTTCTTCTGCTGATTCTGGCTCTGATTTTTATTCTGGTGATTCATGGATGGTTCCTCCTAAATTTGGTTGCGGAAGTCCGCAGAGATAGAATGCCCCATTTTTCAGGCCTTATCCTTGGGTTTGAACAAAATTCCCGCAAGAAGTCCAAAAACGATGGCGGCGGTGATGCCCCCGGCGGTGGCTTTCAATCCGCCGGTGAGAATGCCCAGGGGACCCTGCTCCCCAATGGCATCCTTCACGCCCTTGGCAAGCGTTGCCCCAAAGCCGGTCAGCGGAACGGAGGCTCCTGCCCCGGCAAAGTCAATGATGGGCTGATACAGCCCCAACGCCCCCAGAATGACACCGGTTACCACATATCCCACCAGAATCCGGGCGGGAGATCGGAAGA
>URPI01000128.1 GCA_900549705.1 uncultured Eubacteriales bacterium | reverse complement strand
CTTTGTTGGTTATACCGCACAGGCTCTTTACATCCCGCTCCTCCGTGCCCAGCCACCGTCGCAGGAATTCCGCAAAAATTCTGGCTGCATGGGACCACTGATAATCCCGGCGATATACCAGCCCCAGCGAGGCCGGCTCCACCGAGTCCTCCAGCCGAACCATATGGATGCCGCTGTTGGGGTACTCCCGGCTGATCTTCCGCATCTGCACCATGGGCATAAATGCCACACCCTGCTGGTTGGAAAGCAGACTGAAGATCAGGCCGCTGTTGTCCACTTCAAATGCAATATTCGGTGTAAAACCGGAGGACTGGCACAGCGCTTTGAGTGTTTCCACATCCATTCTGGAACGGTCGCAGATCAGCTTTTCCCCCGCCAGCTCCCGAATGGATATACTGTCACGCTGGGCCAGCCAATGATTCTGCCCGCACAGGATCACAAAATCACAGCGTCCCAGTGTCTCAAATACATATCCTTCGCCGCCCACCGGCCGTGCTGTCATGATCAGATCCAGCTCATAGAGCCCCATGCGCTCCGCCAGCTCCGCAGGGCTCCCGCTGAACTGACGAATCCCGATCTCCGGGTGCTCCGGCATAAAATCCCGCAGTACGTCCGGCAGCAGGTCATCAATGGAACACCCCAATGCCAGAATATTCTGCGTGGCATCATACATCCGCTGGATGCTCCGCACCCCATTTTCCAGCTCACCCAGACTCAGGTTGACGCTGGCGAGAAAGCAGCGGCCATAATCATTGAGCACGATTTTCCCCTTCCGGTGTTCAAACAGCGGTACCCCCAGCTCCTCTTCCAGTCTGGCAATGCTCTTGCTGAGATTCGGCTGCGTCACATAGAGCTCCCGTGCTGCCCGGGAGATGTTGCCAAGCCGTGCCACTGCCGCAAAATACCGCAGCTGCGAAAGTTCCATGAATATTTCCTCCTGCCTCGCTTTTTATCAGCATACCACATTGGCGCTTCTGCCGCAACCATTTTTCTTCCCCCAGGGCCGCTTCCGAAAGGAGCGGTTCTATAATAAATGTTGGGGTCAGGTGATGAACCTGACCCCAATGTCATAAAAAGAAGGTTGAGCATAGCGAAAAAACCCTTTATCATAAAAGTACCACCAATCACGAGAAAGGATGGATCGCTATGCGCAACAAAGATTATACTGCAAAACTTCTGAATCCGGAAGATGTAATTATCACAGATGTCAAAAATCTTTCTAATGAGGTTCACATTTCACTCCAGCTGCCCCGGAAAGCACACGTCTGCCCGGCCTGTGGTGCCGTCACAGACCGCATTCACGACTATCGAATGCAGACGATCAAGGATGTCCCGCTGGCGAGAAACACCTTCTTGCACCTTCGGAAGCGCCGCTACCGCTGCGCTTGCGGCAAGCGCTTCTTTGAGGAAAATACCTTTCTGCCTCGCTATTACCGCATCACCAGCCATTTGGTATCCGAGATCATCCATGCTTTTGAGAAGGTTGTCCCCGCCAAGGAGATCGGCTGCCGCTTCAAAAATTGGAGAATGAAGAAAGAAACCAGTTGGCGCTCATGTTTGAAATTGCGCCCAGACTTGCAGGTGCTTACCGCTTGAAAAATGAATTTCTTACTGTGATCCATTCGAAGTCCTCTTTGGTTGGAAAACAGAGGCTCGCAGAATGGCTGCTTGAAGCTGAGAATATGAACCTTCTCGAATTCCGTGATTGTATCAAGGCCTATCGCAACTGGTCTGATGAGATCCTCAATTCCATGGATGTCCCGTGGTCAAACGGCTTCATTGAAGGCTGCAATAACAAGACCAAGGTCTTAAAACGGGTCTGCTTCGGTATGCGGAACTTCCGTAATTTCAGAAACAGAATCTTATTCTCCCATGCATAAAAGTCGTGCCGAGAGTTTCCACTCGACACGACTTGGTACTTATTCTTTTTTGCTACCCCAACTATTGACGTAGAACCAAAAACAATAGCCAGCAATGATATCGAAGGGAGTTGAATCGATGGATAAGAGAATTGTAACTGATGTGCTCGTTATTGGCGGCGGTCAGGCCGGATTCTTTGCCGCGATGAAGGCGCAGGATCAGAATGTAAAGGTTACCATGGTGGATAAAGGCTACGCCGGCAAGTCCGGGCAGTCTCAGAACATTACCTGCATGATTTATTTTGACCCAGCTAAGAACGATCTTGAAAAGTGGATGCAAGAAGGGCCGCTGGCCGATGAATATCTCGAGAACCGTGACTGGGTACGCACGGTATATCTTGAGAGTAAGGATCGCTGGGACGATATGGCCAAGTGGGGCATGAAGTCCTGGAGATACGATAAAAACGGAAATGCATATCTGGCACCGATCAATGGTTCCACCGACGAACATTGTCCCGGTGAACCCGAGGATGATCATATTACCAACTATCTCATACACAACCGCTACCACTGGAGACTCAGAAATCTCTTTATCAAGAACGGCGGCACAATCGTGGATCGTGTTATGATCACCGACCTCATTAAGCAGGATGGTCATATTGCCGGCGCGATTGGGTTCTCGCCGGATAATGATGATACTTATATTTTCAGTGCCAAGGCAATCGTTCTGGCTGCGGGCAATGGCGGCATGAAAACCTGCGGTATCCGTACGAACACGACCACCGGCGATGCACAGGCAATGGCCTATCGCATTGGCTGTGCGGTTACCGGCAAGGAGTGGGCCGATCAGCACGGTTCGCGCAGTGATTTTCCTGCATACCCCTGGACCGGGAATGACAGAAATCCCTACTATAATAAGAATGAAGAGACATGCACCAATTTGGCTGAACATTTGCCTCTTTACAATGTGGAGGGAAAGAAGATTGACAGCACCCGCCCCGGGCTCAAGGAGTTCCACCCATTGCCCTTCAATGCCATTGCCATGGCATATGAAGCCCACGAAGGACGCGGACCGTTGTTCTACAAGGTAGACGGAAATCCTGATACAAAACCCATAAACCATAATCCCAGTGATCAGCCCAGACATCCAGTGGATGAAGAGGCATCCAAAAAAGGCATGGTGCGTATGTCCATGGGACGTGCGCTGGGCCAGTCATATCATCTATCGGACGGGGTTTGGTCAGATGGAACAAACTGTGAAACATCAGTGCCTGGCCTGTACGCGGCAGGTGACTGCCTGGGCGCACGTTCAGGATATCCTATGGCTGGATTTGCGGCTGCTTTCTGTGCGGTTTCCGGTGCCCGAGCGGGTACCAATGCGGCTTGTTATGCAAAAAACACTGTTGCGACTGACTTGGATGCCACAAAAGTTGAGAGCCTGAAGAAGGCCATGTGGGCGCCGATGAAGCGAACAGGCGGATTTAGTCCCAAGTGGACACTGCAGGTTATTCAGGAAATCGTGACGCCCTACTGGGTACTGCTCTACAAGAAAGAGAGCCGTCTCCAGGCTGCGTTAGAGAATATTGAATTTATCCGCGACAATATTGTCCCCAAACTTGTTGCTTATGATAACCATGACCTGAGACTCTGTCATGAGATTAAGAGTATTGTCCTGCATATGGAAATGAAGCTCCGGGCGTCTATGTTCCGCAAAGAGAGCCGCTGGTACCATTATCGGGAAGATTATCCGCTTCGCGACGATGAAAACTGGCTCTGCTGGGTAAAAATTCAGGATAAGAATGGCGAGATGACATTTACAAAAGTGCCGATCCCGGAAGCATGGAGACCTGATCCGCAAAAGCCCTATGCAGAACGTTATCCGCAGGCATTTCCCAATGAGCCTGACGTGTTGCCGGACTGAAAGTGAGGAACTGCAATGGCGATTGAAAGAATTGATTATGAGAAGTGTGTTAGCTGTGGCACATGCGTTAACACCTGTAGCTGTGATGTAATCCGTATGAATGAGACTACTGGAAAGCCCTTTATCAAGTATAAGGAAGAATGCTGTATTTGCCTGTACTGCATGGAGGACTGCCCGGCAAATGCAATTTATGTGGCACCCGAAAAATACTATAAACAGCTCTCTGCGTGGGAGTGATATTTCGTTTTTTTGTTGCCTGTATTTCGTCCAAGCAGTGACCTATCTGGGGATATCATGCCAGACAATATATCCAAAGGTACCCTTTTCCAATCAACACAATAAGAATGACTGGCGCACGAATTCCCCTGCGCCAGTCATTCTATATCACATAGCCAGCACATCCCCCATGGTATCCGCCGCCTGCCGCTGTGCCGCCGTGGTTACATGGGCGTAGGTGTCCAGTGTGAACCCTGCTGAGAAATGTCCCAGCATACCGGACACAGTCTTGATGTCCACCCCATTCTGGAGTGCCAGGGTGGCGAAGGTATGCCGAAGATCATGGAAGCGAAGCTCTGGCAGCCCCGCCCGTTCCAGCACCCGGTGAAGCATTTTCAGAACGCTGTCCGGGGACATGGGACCTCCCGTAGGTGACGGAAATACATACTCGCTGCGCCCGCCGTCCTGCTTTTTCTTTTCCCACAGAATGCTTGCCGCATCGGCTCCGATGGAGATGTTGCGGTAGGCATTTTTTGTTTTCAACGGCGCCTCCTGGACCTTGCCGTCAATCCTGCCCACCTGCCGCCGGACGTGAATGACACCGCTGTCCAAGTCAACGTCCTGCCACTTGAGGCCCAAGAGCTCTCCTCGCCGGAGGCCCGTGGCCAGATCAATGTAGTACAGTTCAAAAGTTCCAGTGTGCTTGGCTTCGTTCAGAAATGCCGCCAGCTGATCCGCCGGAAGGGTCTTCATCTCCTTGTGTTCAATTCTCGGCAGGGCGCAACCATCGGCCGGGGTGCTGGAAATGAGCTTCTGCTGGATGGCCAGCTTCATGGCCGAGGAGATGATCTGGTTCAGATTCCGGACAGTCTTGGCACTCAAGCCCTTAGGCTGGTGCTGGGATTCGATGCGGTCCACCCTGCCCTTAGTCAGCAGTTCCTGATACATCACCTGCAAATCCAGTGTGGTCAGCTTTGTCAGTGGGATATTGCCAATGTGGGGCTTGATATGATTTTTAATATAGCCCTCGTAGGTCTTGTGGGAGGATGGGCGTACCTTGATTTGCGCATAGTACTCATACCAGACGTCCATCCACTGGCCTACGGTGTAGGATTCAGCCTTTGCCACATCTAAGCCCTTCGCTTCTTCAATGGCTTTCTTCAATTTTTCCTTGACCTCGGCTTGGGTCTTGCCCAGCACATTTTTGTAGATGGCTTTTCCGGTGGCTGGATTGCGGCCAGCCGTGTACCGTCCCTCCCAGCGGCCATCCTTGCGCTTACGGATGTTTCCCTCGCCGTTGGCTCTGCGTTTTGCCATAATGCTCACTCCTTTCGCAGCTACAACATATACCACAGAAGTTATGGATTATCCAGTGAATTTGAAAGACAGTGTTCATGAATCCATTCCAGCAGCTCGTCCTTCGGAATTACAATCCGGCTGCCAATTTTCAGAGCCGGGAAGCTCGCTGTCCGCACCAGCGTATAGGCCCCGGATCGGGAAATCCCTAATGCTGTAGCAAGCTGCGGAACGGATAGCATGATGGGGAGTTCATCGTAGGATGTATAGATTTTGCTCATAGCATACATTGACCTCCATCCCCGGCATTGGCAAAGTCTACTCCGCCGGTATCATCGCTGAAATCGGCGATATCCACCGTTTTTCCTCTCAAGCCTCGGTTGCTAAATTTGCCGGCCTTGTCTGGCACAAGAATCAGTCCGGTGATTTTGAAGCCCAGCATTCCCAAATGATCAAATCCGGCAACCGCTATCTCCGTTACTATCTGCTGGAAGCCGCCAACTCTGTGAGAAGATGCGACTCCGAGTTCCGGCGCTACTATGACCTCAAATTCAAAGAGGTCAACAAGTACCAGCATAAACGCGCACTCGCCTTAACTGCCAGAAAACTGGTTCGGTTGGTCTTTCGACTGCTGAAGGACAACCGCCTGTATATCCCACCGGAGGGCTGAGCATACCGCTTGCCACTCGGGTGTCCAAGCCCTGTTTCAAAAAATGGCAGGAGCAGGGCTTAGTTTGGTGTTGCCTTTTTGCCGCCTGCATCGTGCGTTTTCCTTGCTTTTCTTCAAAATTTTTCTGCATCACCTACT
>URPI01000127.1 GCA_900549705.1 uncultured Eubacteriales bacterium | reverse complement strand
GTGCCGTCTGACAGCTTCCCCCCGGGGGAAGCCAAGGGGTGCTAACTTTTAGCGTATACGCTCTAGGAGGGGTCGACGAGCAGTCGCCCCTGCAATGACGGCGGCAAAGCCACCGAGGGGTCGACTGCGAGCCGCCCCCTACAGAAGCGTGTGCTAATCCGCCGTCAGAACAATCTCTTGTCCCTTGACGGTCAGAATAACCGTCTCAATGTCCTCAATATTGATGGCGCTGTTGAGCATACACAGGCAGAAGCCGTCCCATTCCCCTTTCTGGAACAGGCAGTTGTCCATCTCGTCGCTGCGAACCACAAATGTGGAGCCGTCCTTCATTCGCAGCGCCACATCCGTAGAGCCGCCGGGGTTATACTTTTCGTCATTCACCCGGAGGCACAAGCTGTTCACCAGCACATCCCCGCCGCCAAAGGAGCAGTTGGGCAGGGCGCTGTCCTCCGGCATGGGCAAAATCAATTTGTTTTCCTGGGGCGTGGCATCCACTTCCTCCTCCGCCAGAATCATATAGGCAAACTCCGGGATATTCTCCGGCTGGTCTTGGAAGGTGGCATCCACCGCCTCGTCCCCCCAGATTTCCCGCAGCTTTGATTCCGCTTCCTCCGGTGTCAGTTCTTGGCGCAGGCGGGCTTCTGCCGCCGCCTCCGGGCTGGTTTGCTGGGGGTGGGAGGAAGCGTAATTCAAGTCGTATTCGTTGGCTGCCAGATAGTAGTAGTCATCATAGGGCGCATCGCCGCCGGAAAAGCCGGATTGCTCCATGAGCTTTGCCTGGGCTTCTTCCAGGGTCATTTCCGCCATCAACGCCTCCCGGCGCTGGGCAATGAAAGCGCTGCGCTCCTGTTCTTCCTGGCTGCTTTCCTCCAAAATGCGCTTCTGCTCGTCATGGTCCAGCAGCGTGATGGCGAAAACATTCGAGTCCGGCACACCGGAACTAAAATAGTAGGTCATGGCCAGGGTGGTCTGCGTGGTCTTTTCCGGGATGATGTAGCACCGCCCGTACTGGGTGAACTCCACCATGCCGGGGATAATTTCCCCGTTGCGCTGCATCATCAAATCCGCCTCGGCAATGGGCTCATCATGCTCCAGCGCCAGGGTGACGAAGCCCGCCTTCATGGCACTGTCATATACATAGGCATCCACGGTCAGCTGATTTCCCCCATTTTTCAGGGTCTGCCCCACCGGGGAAATCCAGCCCTCCATGGCCTGAGCGGTGGTTTCGTCCACCGGGCGCTTGTCATAGCCCGGCAGCACATAGCTGTTGGGCCAGGGCTTTTGCTCGTCGGAAGCCTCGCTGGGTGCAAGGCTGGCATCGCTGCCATACAGGCCGGTGACCATCTCCTTGGGGGAATCGAACAAAAAATAGTGTGTGGCGTAAGCAGAGCCAGCCAGCAGCGCCGTCACAGCCGCTGCAATCAGCAGACGGCGGGTAAGTTTCATGCCTGATTTCATAGGTAAATCCTCCTCTGTTTTTGCAAGGCGCAGAGAGTCCAGCCCTCCAATGGCGCGGAACAAATCTTCTTGCTTCATACCGTATATCCCTCCTGAATCAGATATTTTTTCAGCTTCTTCCGGGTGCGGCTCAAACTTTGCAGGACGGTCGCCGGCTTCATTTGATAGCGGCTGCCAATCTCCCGGGTGTCTTCCAAAAAGAAGTAGCGGCGCAGGAATACATTTTGCTCTTGCTGGGGCTGGGTGTCCAGGAAGGCGGCAATGATGCGGGTCAGCTCCTTGACATTCAGCTCCGCCTCCAAATCGCCCTCCGTTCCGATGCACTCCTCCAGCTCGTCCAGCACCAGGGGCATTTCGCCGCCGCCCCGCTTTTGCGCCGTTTCCGTGCGCCAGCGGCTAAAGGCCAGATTCCGGGTGATTTTGGCAAGGAACAGCCGCAGTACCTTCGGCCTTGTGGGCGGAATATTCTCCCAGGCCTTTAAGTAGGTGTCGCTGACGGTTTCCTCTGCATCCGGCGGACTGTTCAAAATTCGGTTTGCCAATGTATAGCAGTAGGCTCCGTATTTTTTGTCCGTCTGGGTCAGCGCCTCCTCGTCCCGGGCAAAGTATAGCGCAATGATTTCCTCGTCATTCATGAGGTGTCTCCTCCGTTTCTTGCTGTGTAAAAGGCCTTTGTCCTATAAGACGCAAAGAGGGGGAAGGGCGTGACAGATAAATGTGAAAAAATTTTTGAGCGTCCGTAGGGCGGCTATCAATCGACCCGCCCCGCTTCCGGGGCAGAGCGGTTGGATGAATGGCACACCCTTACAATCCATTCCCACACCCATATAAAAACAGGGCACATCGCATTTTCCGCGACATGCCCCTTTTTTATTATATTTTCCTTGCAATTTATCGGATTTTGTGCTACGTTATTCGTGGTGCTACCAGCACCCCGGTAGACGGTTCCCCCTTCGATTTCTTCTTGATTTCTTTCGGGGGTAACCTTCTTCTTTATTACCCCCAATCCGTAGGGAAAGGGGGTGGCAGATATGTTCGTTACATGGGACAATTTGTTTCAGTTTTGTACGGTCATTCTGGCTGTCATTCTCGCAGTTTATCAGATGACAAACAAAGAGAAGTAACCGCCCAACTTTCCCCAAAGCAGCGGTTACTTCTCGCTCACACATTGGTGGAGCCGCCTGCTGGTAGCACCCCTTGTGTCTATACTATACCCCATTTGGGGGCGTTTGTCAATGTCTCCTGCCGCCAGTGCAGGGGATTTTTTACTACCGGGCAAACCGAAGGGGTGGCATTGCCGCCCCTACAACTGCGGCTGCGAGCCTACCCCTGCAAAAACATGTGCGTTTATTCGGGCACTGACCATTATACCCCTGCGCTCCCGTCCCTGTCCACCATAACGCTGAAAAAGCCGCCGTCCGGGATGAGCCGAACGGCGGTATTCTTTATGAATTATGATTATGCTTCCTGGATGGATGCCATAACCATGGTAACGATTGCGGCGAAGCCCTCATCGGAAATGGGCGCACCGGCAACCTCCAGAATGTAACCGGCCTCGGTGACAAAGGAGATGCAGGCGGTGTCAGTCTCTTTCAGCATATAGCTCACAGCGGGTAGACCGTTGACCACCACGTCCTCAATATCGGTGGCACCAACTTCTTCCAGCTGCGCCTTGTACTCCTCCAGCTCCATGCCGTCCATATCCACATACATCACGGAAATGGCGCAGGACTCATCCTCGCTCATGAAATAGCCAATGTAGCCCTGATCACGGTCGTCATCGGTCAGCTCCGTCGCCGCAAGAACAGTGGGCATCCACATCTTGATGGCAATTTCATCGAACTCCACGAAATCGCCCTTGGCGATGGTTTCGGCTGCCTGATCCTTCAGGTCGTCCCAGTTGATTTCCGTCGCGAAAGCGGAAACGGCGCACAGCATCAGCATAGCAGCGGCAAGAATGAATGATACGATTTTTTTCATGGGAAAATCCTCCTTTTTATTTTGCGGCAAGCGTCTGCATTGCGCTCCCTTGCCTTGCAACGGTCTAATTTTACCAAAAAAGAGGTCGCTCCGCAACTGTACCATGGTACAGTTTTATCAAAGGATGTGGAGGCTTTGGGCAATCTGCACCGCGTCCACCAGATTTCGGGCATCCAGCTTCCGATAATTTTCGGAGGCGTGATACTTCACCGTCCGCTGCGTAATGTGCAGCTGCTGGGCAATTTCACGGGTGGTGTAGCCCGCAGCCTGCAACCGCAGAACCTCCAGTGCCGTGTCCGAAAAAGCGGAAACATCAATGCCCGTGCCCTTGAGGTAGTTGGGATAGAGCCGCGCCATGTGCATGGTTCTGTCCAGCACCTGGTTGAACCAGGCCGCCGCAGCAGGGCAGCGCTGGCAGAAGGCAGCCTTGGCCTCCGTCAGCAGGGGCAGAATCGCCGCGCCCTTCTCGCTGATGATGGGCACAAAGCGATACTGGCTGATGGCACTCAGGACTTGCAGAAAGTCTTCCTTCCAGTCGCTGCCCGTACGCCGCATGACGATGGCTCTCAGCAGCCCGCATTCCAGCCGGATATATGTTCGTTGGGCGTAGTCCGCGTAGACCATCATGCGGGAAATCAGCATCAAGGCATCGGTATGCTTGCCCAGGGCGGCATAGCAGTAAATTTTTACCATGTAAAAATAGCGGTTCAGGGTGCAAAATTCCACCGTTTCATCGGGGGCCGTTTCCAGCCACCGGCGAATACGCCCTATCTCGTTGCTGTAAAGGCTCAGCCAGCAGGAAAAGGCAGTCACGGCCTCATACAGTTGGGGCTGGTGTTCCGGGTCAAGGCTTTGGAGCATTCCGCTTGTCAGCCTTTGGGCATACTCCATGTCTCCGGCGCACAGGGCAAGCTTACTTCGGAGGGCAGTGGCCACCCAGGTCATTTCCGCGATGCCGTTGTTTTCGCTCTGGTTCAGCCCCCGGGTCAGATATGCCAGCACCCGGAAGCGATCTTCCCCCTTTTCATAGGCGCTTTCCCCCAAGGCAGTTTGCACCAGCCCCACACCGGACTTGCCCAGAATTTTTTCCACAATGGGTCCCAGCGTGTTTGCAAGAAAAATGTCCGTCTTGCTCCATTCGCAAAAATCCTTGCCGCCGTTCATCAGGCTGGGCTGATTGTTGGTCAGGGAGACCGGCCTGAGTACGTCCCCGCTGCTGTGCATCAATCCGGGAATAGATTTTAGGATGCTCACCATGTTTCCCGCCCCTCTGTGGGGCAGCACCACGTCCAGATAGGCAATCTCCCCAACGGCCTCATTGCGGGCAGCGCCCCTGGCCGCCCCGGCGTATTGCTTCAGGCGGGAATACCAGTATTCGCTTTTTTCCGTGTTCATCAGCACGGAATAGAGCACACTCTCTGCCGCCATGAGGGTTGGCTCTTTTTCAATATCCACCGGGGAAAGCGCCTGATAGTAGTGCCGCAGTGCCCAATAGTTGCCCACGCCGGGATGCTTCTGCGCCTCCTGCACCAGTATTGCATGGATGCGGTCTTCCAGTCCGCACTGCCGGTAAATGGCCAGCGCCTGCGCAATATGGCCGTCCTGTTCCAGAAATTCCCCCGCCCGACACAGCAGCCGGTTATAGCCCCTGCGGCCAAAAGCACGCATGGTGCGCTCCTGCATGGTTTCCAGCAGCACCGGGCGCATTCGCCATACGCCGCCGGAGCAGGAGAGGATGTTGCCCACTGCATTCGCCCGGCTGAGAAGCAGCGCACAGCCGTCATCCCCGGTGATGTATTCCGCCATAGGCAAGGTGAAGCTGTCCACCACGCAGACCTGCATCAAAAAGTCCTGAATATCCCGGCTCCAATGGCTGACAACTCCCTCGTCCAGGTAAGCCTTGAAGTCCTTGCGCATGGCTTCTTCCAGGGCTTTTCCATCCGCCTCGCCCTGCTGAATCCGGCGGAGAAAGAGTCCCAGCGCCATGATATTTCCCTCGTTGATGTCCAGAAGCTCCTGAATCCGCTGGGGCTTCAGCCGCAGCCCCAGGGAGGCGCACACCTCTGCCAGCTCCCCGTCGGTCACCCGCAGGTCATCCTCCGGAATGGTGGTGAGCTTTGATTGCAGCGCCAGCACCGAAAGCCAGGCGGGCAGGGGTGCCCGGCCAATCAGCACCATGGGGCAACCGTCTTTTCCGGCCAGTTGGACGATTTCCTTTTGGATTGCCGCATCCTCCAGCCGATGCAGGTTATCAAAAACGGTATACCGGGTCGAGCAGCATCCCTGCAACTGCTCCGGGATGTTGTCCGTCCCGTCGTCGCAGTCAATCCAGAGCGCACAGGCAGGGTCAAAAACAGACGCAACAATGCTGGTCTTACCATAGCCGGTTGCGCCGTAAAGGTACACACTGTTATTGTGCGCCGCCGCATTCCGTAGCTTTCGCACTGCTTCTTTTGCAAAGCGTATTTGGCCATTCATGTTTTGTCACCTCTGGCGCGGTCTTTGTAGGCCGCCGCCTCATTTCAATGTTGTTTTTGTGCTCATTATACCACTTTTCGCCGCCCGCAACAACAGAAAATTTGGCAACAGTGCCACCGGACACTGACGCTGCACTCCCTGTACCAACACGCCGTTTCCCGAACCTCCCCGGTTCGTCACCACTCAAAAACTGATTTGTACACACTCCCTGTAGTAGACTGTCCTGACTAATAATTTATGAACAGCCAACGGCGATGCGTCTC
>URPI01000126.1 GCA_900549705.1 uncultured Eubacteriales bacterium | reverse complement strand
TTCGTTGGTTGCTGTAGGCTCACGGTTTCCACCGCACCGGGTCGGGGCGGCTAATTAGCCGCCCGCTTGCGGCTTCGCCGCACGGGTCGCCAAGTTGGCGACCCCTACAAACTCAGAAGTTTTTGACGATTTCCATTCAACGAACCGCTCTGTTGCGTACACTTCGGGAGGCTAAGAGCCTCCCCTACTGGGCATATGCCATTCAGCTGCGTGCTTACTAAAATCCGACATTGCGGGCGCAGTCAAAAACGCCCCCAGCACCATTGGGCTGAGGGCGTAAAATTTTTTAGCTGAGATTTCCGTTTTTGTCGCACCGCAATGTGAGGGAAGCCGAAACCTGGTTCGCCAGAACGCCACCGGACGATTCACCCATTGTCGCATTGGCAGATGCGGTATTCCCGCTTTTGCTTGCATTTTTGGAGATGACATACCATCCCTGCGAATATATGCTTACACTGCAAGTGGATGATGTACACGTTGCGCTGGAACCCGTGTAAGAAAAGCTGCCATTCAAAACGAACTGCCAGCAAAGTGTTCCCTTGGAATCATAATGATTTCTTACCTTTGAGCCGGAAATCGTCCCGCCTGCACGGGTTTGCATTTTATAGATGCTTTCGGTCTCATAGCTGCCATCTGCAAAGACCTCCGTCACCACTTCTTCCCCATAGGATGCTGCATTGCCGAATACCGGGAGCATGGCAGCAAGCAGCACCATTGCCATCACACAACACGCTAACCGTTTCATCCTTCTGTCTCCTCCTCTGGATATGTTACTCTTACAACATTCGTAATGTATTCTTCTTCATAGCCACCATCATTGAGGTGATGTTGCCACCAAATGCCGCCTACCACAGCCGCACGGTATATACAAAAAGCCAGTGCACCGCCGCTCATCATGTCCAGTGCCGCCGCAGAAACAGCCCAGATAATTCTTCTCCTCACACGCATATCCTTGACGAACTCGGAAGCACTCATGTTTTCCATGTAGCCTTCGATAATCTGCCGTGGGGTGCCAAATTTCGCAATCAATGCCGCTTCATCCAGCCCGGTGCATTCCTCGGTTTGCTCATAAACCGCTTCCCTGATTTGCCGCAGCAGCACCCGCTTGGTCTTGCCGGGAATGGGAAGCGCCCACCGCACCTTCCGCAGATAGCGCTCGATAACCGTCTTTTTCCTTCTCTGGTTCATTGGTCTCACCCCACCGCACAAAATGTGCTTTATCCTTCCGTTGTCGCCGCCGGATCTGTTATATAATAAACGGGATATTCAATGCTGCCATTGATGCGGTGATTCAACCAAACGCCGCCAACCACAAGGGTGCGGACAATAAAAGCAGCCAATAGCGCCGCAAGTACAATCCGAATCACCTTTCGTCTCACGCACATATCGTCCATAAACTCGGAGACACTCATATTCTCCACATAGCTTTCGACAATCTGCCGTGGAGTTCCAAATTTCTCCACCAATGCGGCTTCGTCCAGCTCAGTGGCCTCCCCGGTCTGCTCATAAATGGACTCTCTGATTTGCTGCACCAGTGCCCGCTTGGTCTTGCCGGGGATGGGAAGCGCCCGCCGCACCTTCCGCAGATAGCGCTCGATGACCGCCCTTTTACTTCTCTGGTTCATCCGTTTCACCCACAATCAAAAAGACACCCTGCACCACGGCTTTGTAATCCGCAATCAATTCCGCCAAGCGCTGCGCTCCGCCAGGCTCCAAATGATAGTATACCCGATTCATTCGTTTGCCCACCGGAACCTTCCGGCTGGAAATCAGGCCCTGGTCCTCCAGCTTGTATAGCACCGGGTACAACGACCCCTCTTGCGTCACAATTTTCCCCTCGCTGAGCCGCTGTATCTCCGTCACCAGCTGATAACCGTACATATCTTCCCGTTTCAGCAGGCTCAGCAGCACCAGCGACATCACGCCCCGGCGGAAATTAGACTGCTCTCCATCCATTGCCATGTTACACGCTCCGTTTCTAGGGTGATTGTATCATAGCCCCTTTTGCATTTCAATGCCTTTGTAACAAAAATGATATTGACAAATAGTAATGCAAATGCTATATTCAAGTTAGGCAGTGTACACGTCTTCATGAACCCGAAACTTCAAGTCTCAATAGGAGGTTTATTATGCTGAAAAAAATCTTGACCACACTCCTTTGCATCTCCCTGTTCATCAGCATCATCCCTTGTTCGTTTGCTGACACCGACACACACAATGACGCACCGGAAGCAGATGGATTGCTCCTCATTGTGCAGTCCGAACAGGCTGAAGCATCCTCTGATTTCTTTTTCTATCTCTCCCCTAACCCGGAGGAGCAGAAGCTCACCGTAACGCAGCTGCCCGCTGACCAGAGCATTTTCATTTCCTCGTACAAAAATCATATTCTCTCCAATTCGCTGACCCTGGGGCAAGCCTTTCTTCTGGGGCAAGCCTGGGAGGGGGAAGCCATGGCCATCGATTTTTCCACCGTTGCGGCGCAAAGCAGCTTTGGCATCTCCCCTGCCCATACGATTTTGATTTCTCACAAAGAAGATTCCCCCGATGTGGTTGCCGAAGTCCTGTCCCAGCTGCACATTGCCGCTATCAGCGCTGACCCGCTGGCTGCACTGGGGCGCATCCTCGTTGGCATTGCCCAGCTGGACGATGCAGCGCAGAACCAGCTGATTGCATTTATCGCAGACAACACCGAAGCCGATGCCGATGCAGACACAATCTGCGCCTATCTCACCGAGCTGATAAGCGGATGTGACGGCTGTACGATTTCCGTTTCCCCTGCTGCTTAAAATATGATTCACACCACAACGGAGCCTCATTTCAAACAGGCTCCGTTTCTCCATTAACCATTGACAAAAATTATTTGCACTGGTATACTCAAATTGAGCCAACCATTTTCCATCATCCTGCAAAACTTCCTATCTAATTTTGAAGGGAATGAATTCTGCTGACATGAAACAGAAAATTACCATTTCCACGCTGTCCCTTATTTTATTGATTGTGGTCATGTTGGTTTCCTTGGCTGCAAATCTGATGCAGTATGAACGTGCAACTTCCGATATTCCCTTGCCCATTACAGGTTCTTATTGTACAAACGCCTTTTCAACCGATTGCACCTATCTTGTATTCGACAAAAGCCAATCCTACACTTTGTACAATCAAACAGACGGCGTTCTGGAGCAAGGAAGCTATGCCAAATACATCGACAATCAGTATTCACTAACAGGGGACTCAGGGGTAGCGGGAAATGTGATTCTGACAGAAGATGGTTTATATTATATTCCGGCGGATGCCACCGTCACATTTTTCCAACGTTTTTCGGACATCCCCATATACATTGGCAGCTGGGTCGAGAATGCTGACGTGAAATCATAACATTGCGGCATCCCCCTGGCAAATCGAACCGGCTGTCCTCGCCCGATGTGGGCTTCCATGTCCACACATCATAAGAAAAGGAGAAGAAACATGAAAAAAACATTTGTCCCTATCTTCCTCTGCTTTTTGCTCGTCTGCGTATTCTTCTTCCAGGGAGGACTTGTGACAGCAGAGGGCACGGTTCCCGAAAAAGCATCGCTGCACATCACCGTTACCCCTGAGTACGGTTCCGGCTGCACCAAAATTCCCCTGCCCCAGAGCAAGTTCAAGGAAGTCACCCTTTGGGATATTGCCGACATTACCATCGACATCGACGGCACTACCCGGAAGCTGGCGGATGCCCTGCAAGACGGTTCCGTTACCGTTGACCGGCTCATTGCCGACGCACGGCAGGATGCCGACCAGGGCTATTGCCATGAAAAGGCAACATCAAAGAACGGACTGACGGAGTTTACCTACTACTATGGCGATTTTCGGCTGCATTACGTTTATGACATTTACGAGACCCCCGACGGCAAGCAGCATTTGATTGCGGATTTTTCAATCATCGAAAGCCACAGCGACATCGTGTCTTATCGCTATTCCTACGACGAAAACGGAAACTGCATTGACTTCGAGGACTGGGGGCTGACGTTCACGGTTTCCCAAGCGGATGATGTCATCACCGTTGTGTGTACCCAGTCCGGCGGGCAGCAGTTTGGAAATCTTCAGTTCAGCGAAGCGTTCCTGGAAAAGAAAAATCCCGCCACCCAGGAATGGGAATCACTGGAAGATAACTTCACCTATGACTGCATCGGAACTGCCCTCACCATGGGCGGGACAACGGAATTGACCTTTGATGTTACGGAAAAGGGCAAGCCTCTCCCCGCCGGGGATTATTCCCTTGCCATGCAATTTACGGATTGCTACGACCCGGAGGAGATACCCTCCCTCATGCGGAAATACCACGACAGGCAGTGGTACACCGTGGAATTTACCATCCAGCCAAGGAGCTGATACACCCAAGCAGAAAGGCCAGGTAACTCCATTTGAAAAAATACCTGAAAGCAGGACGGCGGGAATTTATACAGTCCAATCTTCTGGCCTTTGTAAATGTCCTGTGCGTGTCCTATTATCCCTATCTGCTTTCTTATATTGTAGACCATTTTGCATCCCTCAATCAAACCACCCTGCTGTTTATTTTTTCCACCCTGATTCTCAGTGTGGTTTTGATTGTGGCAACCCAGTATCTCAACAAAATCGTAAAGGCGCGGTATCAGAAGAAGATATGCACCGCCATCCGGCGGGACGTTTTTGAGAGCATTGCCCACCTGGACTACACCCCCTTCCATGCCCAGAGCATGGAAACCTACACCTCCTTCCTGATAAACGATGTGGAACGGCTGTATGCCCTGTATTTTGAAAACCGGATTTACCTGTACAACAGCATTTTGATGCTGGTTGCCTACACCATTGTGCTGGCTGTGGTGAGCTGGCAGATGTGCCTAGCCATCATCGGCTCGCTGATGCTGATTCTGTTCATCCCCCAGCTGGTGGGCAAGCGCTTCCATTCCCTCAATTCCGCCGCCTCCTCCGGCAAAGCCGACTATCTCTCCCGGTGCGAGGAAATCCTGTCCGCCCACGACTTGATTGACGGGAGCAACCGTCCCCGCCTGTGCGGGCTGCATGACAAGCAGCTGGAACATATGCAGGAGGCGGATTTCGTGCTGGAAAAATACCGCTCCTTTGTGCAGTGCTTTTCCGGGTCGGCGCTGTATTTCCAGATGATTTTCTGCTTTGTGGTGGGGCTGATTCTCTCCTACAACGGGCTTATCTCCGTGGGTATTTTCGCTTCCAGCCTGCTGTATGTGGAGTATGTTGCCCAGTATTCCTCCAACATCGTTGACGAGTTTCTGGAAATCCGAGGCTCCAAAAGCTACCGGGAAAAATGCAGCGCCATGCTCTCCCAGCCCCATGGGGAGGAGGATGCAGACTATACCCCCTTTGCTTCCTTGCAGGTGAATGCTCTGTGCTATGAGATTGGGGGCAAGGCGCTGCTGAACCATGTGGATTATGAATTTACGGCGGGCAAAAAGTACCTGATAACCGGGGCCAACGGCTGCGGCAAATCCACCCTGCTGAAGCTGCTGGCCGGGTTCCTGGTGCCCACCTCCGGTCAGGTGCGAATCAACGGCAACCCCGGCTGCCGCCGCAGTGACGTGGGGTATATCCCCCAACGGCGGTATGTGTTTGCGGGAAGCCTGCTGGATAACATCACCCTGTTTGAAAAGGACATTTCCCAGGACGAGCGAATGCGGATTTCCGATATATGCGCCATGCTCCACCTGACACACCCCCTGGACTATGTTATCAGCCGCAACGGTGAGAACCTGTCCGGCGGCGAGATTGCAAAGATATGCCTGGTGCGGGAGCTGTACCGAGGCAAGGAGCTGCTGCTCATTGACGAACCCATGAACGACATTGACGTACACGCGGAAGCAGACATTCTGGGCTTCCTGGCAAAGTCCAAGAAGACAATCATCATGGTTGCCCACGGCCTGTCCTCGGATGCCATGTTTGATGAAGTCGTCCGGGTGGAGGACGGAAAGCTGTTTAATACGAAGCATTGATTGATACCGAAACGGAGCCCCTTTTGACGGGGCTCCGTTTTGTTGCAAACTTGTGTAATTCGTGATTGTAGGGGTGGAGCATCCGCCCCCACAAGGTGCTGTTCAATGCGGTTTCTGAGCGGTAACGAACCGGGCGGGTCAGGGTACTACCGTATCGGTGCATGGTTCGTAGCGTCATTGTCCGGCGGCACTGCCGCCTT
>URPI01000125.1 GCA_900549705.1 uncultured Eubacteriales bacterium | reverse complement strand
TGGACGTGTTGATCGCTTCAACAAGCGTTTTGGCCTGAAGTAAGATTTGAAGTCCGCACTACGGCAACGTGGTGCGGGCTTTTTCTATATACCTGCCCGCACCACAGGGATTTTGGTGCGCCGTTTCCCGGCGCACACTGGAAAATGGAGGGCAATATGGGATTTGAAACAGAAAACAAGAAGCAGGAGCGGGCGGTGCTGGTTGGCCTGAACGCCGATTGCTTCACCAAGGAACAAACTGCAACCGACGAAACCATGGAGGAGCTGGAAGCACTGCTGGAAACCGCCGGGGGTTTCTGCACCGCCAAGGTGCTGCAAAACCGCCATACCCCTGATTCCCACAGCTTCATCGGCGAAGGAAAGGCACAGGAGGTACGGATGCTGGTGGAAGCCACGGAATCCACCATGGTGATTTTTGACAATGAGCTTTCCCCGGGCAACATCCGGGCACTGGAAGAAATCATCGGCGTGCCGGTGCTGGATCGCAGTGCGCTGATTCTGGACATTTTTGCCCAGCGGGCAAAAACCAGAGAGGGCAGGCTACAGGTGGAGCTGGCGCAGAACAAATATTTGCTGCCCCGGCTTTCCGGCATGGGCAACAGCCTCTCCCGGCAGGGCGGCGGCATCGGCACCCGAGGCCCCGGCGAAACCAAACTGGAAACCGACCGGCGGCTGATTCGGGAGCGCATCAACCGGCTGGAAGCGGAGCTGGAGCAGGTGCGCCAGGTGCGCAGCGTCCAGCGGGAGCGGAGAATCAAAAATTCCATCCCGGTGGTTGCCATTGTGGGCTATACCAATGCGGGAAAATCCACCCTCTTAAACCAGCTCACCGGTGCAGGGATTCCTGCCAACAACCGGCTGTTTGATACGCTGGATACCACCTCCCGGCTTTTGACGGTGTCGGATAACCTGGATGTGGTGCTGTCGGATACCGTTGGATTCATCGCAAAGCTGCCGCACCACCTGGTCAACGCCTTCCATGCCACTTTGGAGGAGCTGGAATATGCGGATTTGCTGCTCCATGTGATTGATGCCTCCGACCCCAACCGCGAGGAGCATATCCAGGTGGTCAATCGGCTGATTGCCCAGCTGGCAAAGCCGGAAACGCCGGTGCTGCGCTGCTACAACAAGGCGGATTTGGTCAGCCCCGCCGACATTCCGGTGGGGGAGGACGTGGTGGCGCTGTCTGCCCGCAGCGGTGCCGGGTGCCAGGAGCTGCTGCAAGCCATCGAGCGGGCGCTGAACCATGCCCGTCATCATGTGGTGATGACCCTGCCCTACTCCATGGGCGGTCAGGTGGAAACCCTGCACAATAACGCCCGGGTGATTGGCGTTGACTACAGTGCCGAGGGCATTGTGGTGGAAGCCATTCTGGATGATATTTTGTATGGCAGACTGCGGGACTATGTAACAAAGGAGTGCTGATTTTTGGAGGAGTACCTGGTTCCCACCCAGTACGGGGAGGATGAATTCATTGAGAAGAAATCACGGTTCATTGGCCGCGTGTGGCCGGTGGAAACCGAGGAAGAAGCCCTTGCAAAAATTCAGGAGATGAAAAAGCAGCACTATGATGCCACCCACAACTGCTGGGCGTACATCATCCATGGCGGGGCGGTTCGGTTTTCCGATGACGGCGAGCCGGGCGGTACCGCAGGAATGCCCATGCTCCAGGTGCTGCAGCGGGAAGGTTTATATAATGTAGTATGCGTGGTAACCCGTTACTTTGGGGGCATTCTCCTGGGGGCGGGGGGACTGGTGCGTGCTTATACAAAGGGCGCAAAGATTGGGGTGGATGCCGCCGGCAAATCCATGAAGCGGGTGTGGTCGGTGCTGTATTTGCCCTGTCCTTACTCCTATTATGAGCGGGTCAAGCTGGAGGTGGAAAGCTTCGGCGGTATGATTCGCACCACGGATTTCGGCTCGGAGGTGGAGCTGGAATTGCTGTTCCCGGAAGCGCAGGTGCAGCCTTTTTTGGAGCGGCTGACCGATATGACGGCGGGAACCGTAGAGGCCATGGAAACCGGAAAAGAATACCGGGCATTCCCAATTCACTAAGGAGGAAACAGCCATGACGGTCAAAGAGGAATTGGAACATCTGGAACACCGCAGATTAAACCCCCTTGCTGCCTTTGCAGACCAGTCCACCGGTCGCCCCCGTCAGGAGGAGCCGGTGGAGGACGATGTGCGCACCTGCTTCCAGCGGGATAACGACCGCATTGTCCACAGCAAGGCATTCCGCCGCTTGATGCACAAAACCCAGGTGTTCCTCCGCCCAGAGGGAGACCACTACCGCACCCGCATGACCCACACGTTGGAAGTGACCCGCATTGCCCGCACCATGACCCGGGCGTTGGGACTGAACGAGGATTTGGCAGAGGCCATCGCCATGGGGCATGACCTGGGGCATACCCCCTTTGGTCATGCCGGCGAGGCAGCCCTCACCGATTGCCTGGGCAAGCCCTTCCGTCACAACGAGCAGAGCCTGCGGGTGGTGGACTATCTGGAAAAGGACGGCATGGGTCTGAACCTGACCAACGAAGTGCGGCTGGGCATCCTGGGACACACCGGCGATTACATCCCGGAGACGCTGGAGGGACAGGTGGTGCGGCGGTCCGACCAGATTGCCTATGTCAATCACGACATTGATGATGCCATCCGGGCAGGCATTCTCAGCGAAGAGGATTTGCCGAAGGATATTGTTGCCATCCTGGGCGATTCCCACAAGGCCAGAATCAACACCCTGGTGTGCGACCTGATTGCCACCTCCCGGGAGGCGGGGACAATCTGCCTGACACCCACGGTGGATACGGCGCTGAAAGACCTGCGGAGCTTTATGTTTGACCATGTCTACCGCAATCCCGTGGCAAAGGGGGAGGAGAGCAAGGCAAAAATCATGCTCCAGCGGATGTTTGAATACTACATCACCCACCCGGATGCACTGCCGGAGGATTTCCAGCCCCAGCTCAGCTTTGACGGCATGGAGCGCACGGTGTGCGACTATATTGCAGGCATGACCGATAATTATGCGGTGAATAAATTTACAGAGATTTTCGTCCCGGCGGGGTGGAATATCCGGGGATAATATGGTATAATACCGCATAACGGGGATCATGGCGCGAAGCGCCCTCAGCGCCCCCAAAGGGGCCCCGCGGGCGGATGCTATCTGCCCCTCATTGTGTACAATAGAATTCCCATGAAAGGAGGCATCCCTATGGCTTTTCCCCCGTCGTTTCTGGCGGAGCTTGCAGCCCGCAATCCCATCGAGGAGGTTGTGGGGCAGTATGTGAATCTGCGCCGTTCCGGCTCCAATTTGTTTGGGCTTTGCCCCTTCCATGGGGAGAAAACCGCCTCCTTCTCGGTGGCACCGGACAAGGGAATCTACTATTGCTTCGGCTGCCACAAGGGCGGAAGCGTCATCAATTTTGAAATGGAAATCGAGGGGCTGAGCTACCCGGATGCCGTGCGCGCCCTGGCAAAGCGGGCGGGGATGGAAGTGCCGGAGGACGAGCAGTACCAAAACCGCTACCATCAGCAGGAGCGCTTATGGGCGCTGTCCAAGGAAGCTGCCCGTTTTTTCCATGCCCAGCTCTACAGTCCCGCAGGGGCAGAGGGACTTGCCTATGCCCAGAAGCGGGGAATGCCCAAATCCACGCTGACCAAATTCGGCATCGGTTTTGCCCCTGACACCTGGTCATCGCTGTGCGATGCCATGAAGCAAAAGGGCTATACCGAGGAGGAACTGAAGCTGGCGGGGCTGGTGTCGGAGAAAAACGGTCACATTTATGACCGCTTCCGCAATCGCCTGATGTTCCCCATCATTGATGTGCGGGGCAATGTGATTGGCTTCGGCGGGCGGGTGATGGATGATTCCACCCCCAAATACTTAAATTCCCCGGAAACTCCCATTTTTAACAAGCGAAAAAACCTGTTTGCCCTGAATCTGGCAAAGAAAACCAAAATGGACTTCTTGATTCTGGTGGAGGGGTATATGGATGCCATTGCCCTGCACCAATATGGCTTTGACTGCGCGGTGGCCTCCCTGGGCACCTCTCTGACCGAAGAACACGCCACCCTGCTGTCTCGCTACACCGAACAGGTGGTGCTCATTTACGACGGCGACGAGGCGGGACAAAATGCCACCAAACGTGCCATCCCCATGTTAGAGAAGGCGGGCTTGCAGGTGAAGGTACTGCAAATGCGGGATGCGAAGGACCCGGATGAATATTTGAAAAAGTTTGGTGCTGCCCGTTTTAAGATTCTTTTGGAGGAATCCTCCAACCGGGTGGAATACCAGCTTCGCGCCATTCAGAAAAAATATGACCTGCGGGAAGATGACCAGAAGATTCAGTTCATCACCGAGGCCGCAGAGCTGATCAGTACCCTGGGAAACGCGGTTTCCCGGGAAATATACGGCACACGGGTGGCTGAGGCAGCCGGTATCACCCCGGAATCCATGAAGATTGAGGTGGACAAGGCGTTCCGGCGGCGGATTGCCCGGGAAAAGAAAAAGCAGGAGAAAATAGACCTGTCGCCTGCCATGGCGCTTCAGCCGAAGGATCGCTCCATCCGTTATGACAACATCAGATCTGCCATGGCCGAGGAGAGTCTGATTGCCATGGTGCTGCGGGAACCGGCGCTGCTGTCTGCCTGCCGCAATTTAACGGTGGACTGCTTTTCCTCCCCCTTGCTGGGGCGGGTGTTCGATCAGCTGTGCCAGTGCATGGCCATGGGAAATGAGCCGAGCCTGGCTTCCTTGACGGATTTTACGTCGGAGGAAATGTCGCACATCGCCTCCGTTCTACAGCGGCACGACGGCCCGGTGTCCGAGCAGGGGCTGAATGACTGCATCCGCACCATCCTGGTGGAGCATCAAAGTGCCCACGCTGCCAACACAAATGATGATTTGCTTGCCTTTCAGCACCAAATGCTGGCCAGAAAGGGATTGAGAACATGACAGAAGCAACAGAAGAAATGGACGTTCCCACTGATACCACTCTGGATGATGACATCCACCAGTACCTCAATGAAATCCGGGGCATCCCCCGGCTGACACCGGAGGAGGAGCGGGATTTGGCAAAGCGGTGCGCTGCCGGAGACGAGGAAGCCATCCGCCAGATGGTCAATGCCAATCTCCGGCTGGTGGTGTATGTGGCCAAGGAATACGCCGGGCGGGGCGTTCCTTTGATGGATTTGATTCAGGAGGGCAGTATCGGCCTTCTGGCCGCCGCCCGGAAATTTGACTACACCAAGGATTTCCGGTTCTCCACCTATGCCACCAAATGGATTCGCCAGGGCGTTACGCGCTGCCTGATGAACAACAGCGGGGCCATTCGGGTGCCCCTGCACACCGGCGAGCGTATCCGCAAGCTGCAAGCCGTGCGCAATGCCATGAAGCAGGAAACCGGCGTGGAGCCTACCACGGAAGAACTGGCAGAGCGTGTGAACATTCCTCCTGCCAAGGTAGAGGCGCTTCTGGGGCTGTCCCCGGACATCTGCTCGCTGGATATGCTGACCGGCGACAGCGACAGCAGCGGCAATGGCAGCACCCTTGGCTCTTTGATGGAGGATATTGATGCGGTGCAGCCCCAGGAGGAGCTGGTGCACCAGGAGCTGGAAAAAACCATGCACCAGATGCTCAGCTCTCTCACCGAGCGGCAGCAGCAGATTCTGAAGATGCACTTTGGCTTGGAGGACGGGGTAGAGCACTCTCTGGAAGAAATCGGCAAAACCCTGGGCATTTCCAAGGAACGGGTGCGCCAGATTGAGCGCCAGGCAATGGATAAGCTCCAAAAGATGGGAACCAGCCTGGGACTGGAGGATTTTTTGGAATGAATGATTTTGTTTTTGAACAGGCTCCCTGGGAGGCATATCTGCGCTCCTGCAAAAACGGGAGCGTGATTTCCGGCTGGAATCTCATTTCCATGCTGGAAGATGAAGAGGACGATGCCGTGGAGGATGCCTTTTCCATCCTCACGGTAAAAAAACTGCAGCTGGATTTAAGCGGACTTCCCCAGATGTCCGCCGGATCCAACACCGCGCAGCGCTTGCAGCAAGAGCGGGAGTATGTCACCGGCGGCCTGAAAACAGCGCTGATGGAGGAAACGGACCCCCTGCGCCTGTACTTGGAGGAGATTGCCGCTGCCCCTGCCTGCGGGGACGAGAAGCTGCTGGCCGAGCAGCTTTCCGCCGGCGACCAGCGCGCCGCCCAGCGCCTGACCGAGCTGGGACTCAGCCGGGTGGTTGAGATTGCCGCGGAATATGCGGGGCAGGCGGTGCTGCTGCTGGATCTGATTCAGGAGGGCAACATCGGCCTGTG
>URPI01000124.1 GCA_900549705.1 uncultured Eubacteriales bacterium | reverse complement strand
TGTGGTACAGCATCCAACGACACACCATTCACCGCACCGCTCAATTCCATCAGCTTCGGGCGGATGCTATCCGCCCCTACGCATTCAATCGGCTGCTACGAAAATCCCACGGTTTCTGAGTGGTATCGTCACCGGACGGGTTCAGGCAGCAACGTATTCGTACAATCCCCCGTGCATCACTAAAAAACACTTGCATCTTTGAGTGAAGTGTGATAAGATGAGGGCGATATGGGAAAATGCTGCGATTGGGCTGCCTGTCATTGGTTAGCGACACAAGAGAGAGCGGGATGGTGGAATCCGCTTGCGTGCAATGCCGGGCTTTCTCCCAGGAGCTGCTGCCTGAAATGCACCGTTGCACGGTAGGGTCAGACGGGTGATGCCGTTATCCATCATGGGCGTGGAAGCGCCTGAAAGCTGCGCTGATTGTTCAGCGAATTGCGGGTGGTACCGCGGAAGGATTGCCTTTCGTCCCGATTTGTCGGGAGAAGGGCTTTTTTGTTACCTTTTTTACAAGAAAAGTCAACCTTTTAGGAGGAAAGAAAATGAAACAACAACTGGAATCCATTCGCCAGAAGGCCATTGCGGCGCTGGATAATGCTTCTACCCCGGCAGAGCTGGAAGACCTGCGGGTGCGGCTGCTGGGCAAAAAAGGCGAGCTGACCGCTGTGCTCAAGCAGATGGGCAAGCTTTCTGCCGAGGAGCGCCCTGTCATGGGTCAGCTGGCAAACAGCGTCCGGGCTGCCATTGAGGAGACCCTGGAGGAGCGGAAGGCCGCCGTCCATGCCGCTGCAATGGAAGCAAAGCTGGCTGCCGAGGCAATCGATGTGACCATCCCCGGCGACGAGATTGAGATTGGCCACCAGCATCCCATGAATCAGGTGCTCCAGCAGATTAAGGACACCTTTGTGGGCATGGGCTACGAGGTTTACGAAGCACCCGAGGTGGAGCTGGCTGACTACAACTTCACCCGACTGAACATTGAAGAAGGTCATCCCTCCCGGGATCGCAGCGACACTTTCTATTTCACCGATGATGACAGCGTCCTGCTGCGCACCCAGACCAGCCCCATGCAGATTCGCTATATGGAAACCCACAAGCCCCCCATTTGTATGCTGGCTCCCGGCCGGGTGTTCCGCAAGGACGAGGCCGATGCCACCCACTCCCCCATGTTCCATCAGATTGAAGGTCTGGTGGTTGCCGAGGACATCACCATGGGTGACCTGAAGGGTGCGCTCATCAGCATTCTGCAAAAGGTATACGGCGAGAGCGCCGCCACCCGGTTCCGTCCCCACCACTTCCCCTTCACCGAGCCCAGCTGCGAAATGGACATGGCCTGCCACAAATGCCACGGCACCGGCGAGCTGGACGGTCAGGTGTGCTCCACCTGCCACGGCGAGGGCTGGATTGAGGTGCTGGGTGCCGGTATGGTGCATCCCAAGGTGCTGGAAAACTGCGGCATCGACCCGGAAAAATACACCGGCTTCGCCTTTGGCATGGGCCTGGAGCGCATGGCCATGGGTCAGCTGAAAATCAACGACCTGCGTCTTATCTTCGACAACGACGTGCGGTTCCTGAACCAGTTCTAAGGAGGATACAAAATGAAACTGAACAGAAAATGGCTCAACGAGGATTTTGTTGACCTGAGCAATGTGTCCGATAAGGAATTTGTGGAAACCCTGACCGTGTTCGGTCAGAAGGTGGAAACCTGGGAGCGGATGGACGCAGAAATGAAAAACGTGGTAGTGGGCCGGGTGCTGTCCATGGTGCGCCACCCCAACTCTGACCATATGTTCATCTGCCAGGTGGACGTGGGCAAGGACGAGCCGGTGCAGATTGTCACCGGTGCGCAGAATGTCCACGAGGGCGATCTGGTTCCCGCTGCCCTGCACAATTCCTGGCTTCCCGGCGGTGTCCACATCACCAAGGGCAAGCTCAGAGGAGAAGTGTCCTGCGGTATGCTCTGTTCCTTTGCCGAGCTGGGTCTGACCCAGAACGACCTGCCCGGCGTGTTCGCAGACGGCATCTGGATTTTGGAGCCGGACTCTGCCAAACCCGGCGACGACATGAACCTTATCATCGGCAATGACGATACCATTGTGGATTTTGAAATTACCAACAACCGCCCCGACTGCTACTCCATCATGGGTCTGGCACGGGAGGCCGCCGCTGCCTTCGGCAAGCCCATGAAGCATCATGAGCCTGTGGTGCATGGCAGCGAGGCCGGCTCCATTTTCGAGCATCTGGACGTGGAGGTTCCCGCCACCGCGCTGTGCAACCGCTATTCCTCCCGCATGGTTGCCAATGTGAAGATTGGCCCCTCCCCCAAGTGGCTGCGGCAGCGTCTGCGCGCCAACGGTGTGCGCCCCATCAACAACATCGTGGACATCACCAACTATGTGATGCTGGAATACGGCCAGCCCATGCACGCCTTTGACTACCGCTATGTTTCCTCCGGCAAGATTGTTGTCCGGGAAGCCCAGGCCGGTGAGACGCTGACCACCCTGGACGGCAATGTGCGGAACCTGAAGGCCGGTATGCTGGTGATTGCCGACGATGCAAAGCCCATCGGCCTTGCCGGTATCATGGGCGGCGAGAACTCCGAAATCAAGGACAACACCACCATGGTGGTGTTTGAGTCTGCCAACTTCAACGGCACCTCCATCCGCCAGACCGCCCTGGCGCTGGGTATGCGCACCGAAGCCTCCGGCAAATTTGAAAAGCGCCTTGACCCCATGATGACCGTCCCTGCCGTGCAGCGTGCCTGCGAGCTGGTGGAGCTGCTGGGCTGCGGCGATGTGCTGGACGGCATCATTGACATCATCAACTATGTTCCCCAGGAGCGCCGTCTGCCCCTGGAACCGGAGAAAATCAACCGTCTGCTGGGCACCAGCATTTCCAGGGAAGATATGGTCATGTACCTGAACCGACTGGAAATCCCCGTGGAGGGCGACACCATTCTGGTTCCCTCCTTCCGTCCCGACCTGGTGCGGATGGTGGACATTGCCGAGGAGGTGGGGCGCTCCTTCGGCTATAACGAAATTCCCGTGACCCAGTTCCGTACTGCCACCCACGGCGGCTACTCCCAGGAGATGAAGCTGGAAGCCAAGGCAGGTGCTTTGTGCCGCGGCCTGGGCTACAGTGAAATCATCACCTACTCCTTCACCTCTCCCACGGTGTTTGACCAGATTCGCCTTCCCGCCGATTCTCCCCTGCGCAACACCCTGCGCATTCAGAACCCTCTGGGCGAAGACACCTCCATCATGCGAACCATCGCCCTGCCCTCTATGCTGGAAATTCTCAGCCGGAACAACGCTTACCACAACAAGGCCGCCAAGCTCTACGAGGTGGCAAAGGTCTACCTGCCTGTGGAGGGGCAGCCCCTGCCCCAGGAACCCAAGATGCTGGTATTCGGCTCTTACGGCGAAAAAGAGACTTTCTTCAAGCTCAAGGGCGAAATTGAGGCGCTGTTTGCCGGTCTGCGGATGAAGAAGGCCAGCTACACCGCCGAAAAGAACAACCCCAGCTACCACCCCGGCCGCTGCGCTTCCATTTCCATTGATGGTGAGGTCATCGGCGTGATGGGTCAGGTGCATCCCCTGGTTGCCAAGAACTATGGCATTGACAGCGAGGTGTACTGCGCCGAGCTGAACTTCACCAAGATGCTGGGTCTGCGTCTGCCTGACCCCACCTTTACTGCCCTGCCCAAGTACCCCGCCGTCAGCCGCGATTTGGCGCTGATTTGCAGCGAGGATATCACCGTTGCCCAGGTAGAGGAGGTTATCTCCGCTTCCGCCGGAAAGCTGCTGCGGAAGATTCAGCTGTTCGATATCTACCGCGGCGTGGGCGTGCCCGAGGGCAAAAAGAGCATGGCCTTCTCCTTGCAGCTGCGGGCGGACGACCGCACCCTCACCGACAGCGATTCCGAAGCCGTGGTAAATAACGTCCTTGCCGCCGTAAAAGACCAACTGAACGCTACCCTGCGCTAAACGGCAGTGCTGCCGTTTACAATCCGCAACATCCTTCCAAGGGAGGCATGGACGCTTTGCGTCGGTGACCATCCAAACCGGTTTCCTCCATGTATCGTTACCGGGCGGGTCAGGGAACCAACGTATTGGTACAATCCCAATGCGTCTTTGGCTGGCGGCCCTGCCGCCGTTGACAATCTGCAACACCCTTCCAACGGTGCGTACCATCCAAACCGGTTTCCACCGTGTATCGTTACCGGGCGGGTCAGGGAACCAACGTATTGGTACAATCCCAATGCGTCTTTGGCTGGCGGCCCTGCCGCCGTTTACAAAATGTTTACTTGCAGGGCTTTACAGAATTGCGGATTTAGGATATAATAAGGTATCAATTTTGCAAAGGAGGCTGAGACCATGACGGGAATGGAGACACAAACCTTCCAGGTTCCTGACGACAAGGAAA
The DNA here is from genome assembly GCA_900549705.1 of uncultured Eubacteriales bacterium. Lineage (GTDB taxonomy): Bacteria > Bacillota > Clostridia > Oscillospirales > Oscillospiraceae > Faecousia. The sequence continues at coordinate 1,939 of URPI01000124.1, read as the reverse complement.
CCATGCGGCATATACTCCGGAGTGTGTTCGATGCCCTGAACGAAAAAGGTTACAATCCCATTAACCAGATTGTGGGCTATCTTCTCACCGAAGACCCAACCTACATCACCAACTACGGTTCCGCCCGGAGCATGATTTGCAAAATCGACCGGGACGAGCTGATGCAGGTGCTGGTGAAGGAATACCTGGACAAAGCGTAATCAGCGCTGTTTTTCCCGCCAAGGGGCTTTTGCCACGGCAAAAGCCCCTTGTTATGTCACCTGTTATGTAACTTGAAAACTTCATACTTCCTCCGTTTTCTACCAGAATCCCCGCTTCAAAATTGTAAATTATTTCCTATTCGGCGTATTTCGCCTGTTTGGGGATTGACATATTGATTACAATGTGTTACAATTCTACTACATTTTTCAGGAGGTTCCTATCATGGCTGATGAAAAAAAGGTTCTCATGTACAAGGGTCGCCCGCTGATGCGCAAAGGCAATCTGGTGTACTACGGCTCTATGGCAGATAGCCACATCGTAATGATGCAGGTGCTGGAAACCAAAAAGGTGAACGATGCCGACATCGCCACCCGGGTTTCCGTTCAGTTGCAGCTGACCGATCCCAGCGCCAAAAGCCGCGACCGCATTGTAAAAAAGAGTGAAAAAGACGGCTTCTACACTGCCCTGGACGTGGGCAGCGTCTGGCTGGAGCGTGCGCTCGCCGGTAAATAAACAAATTCCAAAGAGAAATTCCCCAGCGACGGAGGTTATGTATGAAGTTTTCCACGCGAGCCGCTGCACTGACAGCGGCTCTGATGATTTTTTGCAGCAGTTTTTCCATGAAGGCTCATGCCGATGATAACGGTTTGGTGTACGGCATCGGGTTTGTAAATGCCACCGGCCTCAATCTGCGCCAGTCCCCCGATACCGGCTCTCAGGTGCTCACCACCGCCAACTCCGGCGAGTGCATTGTGGTGCTGGACAGCGAGAACGGCTGGTATCAGGTCAGCTACAATTTGCAGGTGGGCTACATGAGCGCAGACTATCTCAGCGTTTCCATCGCAGAAAATGCAGAGCTGGGCTATGGCGTTGTCACCGGCTCCGGCGTAAATCTGCGCAGCGGCCCCAGTACATCCTATAACCGGGTGGCAACCGCCTCCCAGGGTGAAAAATGTTACATCATCGGCGTAAACAACGGCTGGTACAAGGTGCTGTATAACAACCAGACCTGCTACATCCGCAGCGATTTTCTCAGCCTGACAGAAGTCCCCTATGAAAATCAGGCTTCTACCAGCCAGCCCAAATATTTCCGCCAGGGTAAGGCCATTGGCACTGTTCCCACCGGCAGTACATCCCTCAGTTCCTCCGTCACTTCCTCCTATCCCGGAACGGCAACCGGCGCACAGATTCTTTCCAAAGCCCAAAGCTACCTGGGAACCCCCTATGTTTACGGCGGCGCTTCCCCCAGCGGCTTTGACTGCTCCGGCTTTGTTTATTACGTTTACGGCACCTTCGGCATTTCCGTTGGCCGCACCCCCGCCGCCCAGGCCAGCGCCGGAACGCAGGTGGACAAGGCTTCCCTGCAAGTGGGCGACATCGTCCTGTTCGCAGGCACCGGCGGCAGCGGCATTACCCACGCCGGTATTTACGCCGGGAATGGTCAGTTCATCCACTCCCCCAACTCCCGCAGCACCGTCTCCTATTCCGACCTGAACAGCGGCTACTGGAGCGAGCATTTCTACTGCGGCATCCGTGTGGTCTAATTCTGAAAATTTTTACCCGACTGATTTCAGCCGGGTATTTTTTATGCAAACGCGGGGATAATGGTCTATTGTCACACATTGGTACAGCAGACAGCATCTGTAGGGGCGGCTATTAGCCGCCCGAAACCCCGGATATTCGATAGCACCCCGTTGAGTGGAATACACCACTGTAGGGGGCGACTATCAGTCGACCC
>URPI01000123.1 GCA_900549705.1 uncultured Eubacteriales bacterium | reverse complement strand
TTGTCCAAGGTGTTATAGTTTGTCTTTTCGTTATTCAATTTACAAGGTACAGTGTGCGCTCGTTCTCAAGCTTGCCGCTCTCGATTGAACTTCTTGATTCTATCACGCAATTTCCAATTTGTCAAGCCCTTTTTTGACTTGTTTTTCGGAAATTTTCATGATTTTGCGTTCCTCCGGGCTGTTTCGCAGCCGTTCATCGGAAAGCTTGCATATATTAGCATACCCCTTCCCGATTGTCAAGCACTTTTTTACAAATTTCGCCATTTCTTTTTGGTTATTTTAACAGCGTACACCTGTCCGCCAGAGGCGGAACTTTCCTCTCTGTCCCTCCGGCTGTCTCTTTCCGGTTTTCCTGAATTTTTTGCTCATTTTTCGCAGTTTTTCTTTGACTTTTTCCATGTCTCTTATTATAATGTGGGGTTGTATGATTCGTTTGATTGATATTTGGAGGTTTATTCTATGAGAATGAGGAAAATGCGGAATCTGGAGCCGCGGATGGAGCGTTGCAGCGCCTACCGCATCTCCAACCCCGCCACCCTGAAGGGGAACTGGCGCAGCCTGATGCCCAACTGCACCGCCCTGTGGGTGGAGGTTGGCTGCGGCAAGGGCAAGTTCACCGCCGAAACCGCCCAGGCAAACCCCGATGTGCTTCTGATTGCAGTCGAGCGCTGCAAGGAGGCCGTGGTGGTTGCCATGGAAAAAGCACAGAGCATGGGGCTGACCAACGTATTTTATATTGATATGGATGTTGCCATGATTGAGGATTTCTTTGCCCCCGGCGAAATTGACCGGCTGTTTATCAATTTCCCCGATCCCTGGCCCCGGAAGAAAAACGGCAAGCGCCGTCTGACCCATCGGGGCTTCCTGGACAAGTATTGCCGGGTGGTGCGCCAGGGCGGTGAGATTCATTTCAAGACCGACAACGCCCCCCTGTTTGAGTTCAGCCTGGAGGAGTTTGCCGCCTGCGGTCTGGAAACCAAGAACGTGACCCGCAATCTTCACGAGAACGGCATCGTTGGCATCATGACCGGGTACGAGGAGAAGTTCCACGCCCTGGGCACCCCCATCAATCGCTGCGAAGTGGTGTGCAAGCCCTTCCTGCTGCCGCCGGAGGAGAAGAAGCGTCCCGAAGCCGATACGGAGGAAGCCCAATGAGCTTTGTTGCCGGAAGCTGTGACGTTGCCGTCATCGGCGCAGGTCACGCCGGAATCGAGGCTGCCCTGGCTGCCGCCCGGCTGGGACTGCACACCATTCTGTTTACCATCAATCTGGATGCCGTAGGCAATATGCCCTGCAATCCCGCCATTGGCGGCACCGGCAAGGGGCATCTGGTGCGGGAGCTGGACGCTCTGGGCGGCGAAATGGGTGTGGCCGCCGATGCCAGCTGCATTCAGTATCGGATGCTCAACCGGGGCAAGGGTCCCGCCGTCCATTCTCTGCGCGCCCAGGCAGATCGCCAGCGATATAAGATGTATATAAAGCGCACCCTGGAACAGCAGGAGCATCTGGAACTCAAGCAGGCACAAATTGTGGACATTCAGGTGGAAGACGGTCATGTGCGGGGCGTGGTCACCCAATTGGGCACCAGCTATGCCGCCCGTGCCGTGGTGATTGCCACCGGCACCTATCTGGACAGCACCGTTATCACCGGCGAGAGCGTTGTTTCCTCCGGCCCTGACGGAATGCACGCCAGCATCGGCCTTGCCGACCGGCTGCGCCAGCTGGGGCTTTCCCTGCGGCGGTTCAAAACCGGTACCCCGCCCCGGGTCAACCGGCGGAGCATTGATTTTTCCAAAATGGAATTGCAGCCCGGGGACGAGACCGTAGAACCTTTCTCCTTCCGCACCACCCACAAGGTAAACAACTCCGCCGTCTGCTATCTCACCTATACCAACGAGGAAACCCATCGCATCATCCGGGAGAACCTCCACCGCAGCCCCATGTATGACGGCACCATCTCCGGTGTCGGCCCCCGCTACTGCCCCAGCATTGAGACGAAAATTGTCCGCTTTGCCGACAAGCCCCGCCACCAGCTGTTTATTGAGCCATGCGGCCTGGATACCGAGGAAATGTACATTCAGGGTTTTTCTTCCAGTCTGCCGGAGGATGTGCAGTTGGAAATGCTGCATACTGTTGCCGGGCTGGAACACGCAGAGATGATGCGCCCCGCCTATGCCATTGAATATGAATGCGTTGACCCCACCGAGCTGCTGCCCACCCTGGAAAGCAAAAAGATTTCCGGTCTGTACGGCGCAGGGCAGTTCAACGGTACCTCCGGCTATGAGGAAGCCGCCGTGCAGGGGCTGGTGGCAGGTGTCAATGCGGCACTGAAAATTCAGGGGCGGAATCCCCTGATTCTCACCCGGGACACCAGCTACATCGGCACGCTGATTGACGATCTGGTGACCAAAGGCACCCAAGAGCCTTACCGGATTATGACCAGCCGCAGCGAATACCGGATTTTGCACCGTCAGGACAATGCCGACCAGCGGCTCACCGCCATCGGCGCTACCATTGGGCTGGTATCTCAGCAGCGGGCACAGCAGGTGGAAGAAAAATACGAAGCTGTCCGCCGGGAAAAGAATCGGCTGGAAGCCACCGGCGTTGCCGCCAGCGAAGCGCTGAACGAAATGCTGGAGCGGCGCAGCAGCACCCCCGTTGCCAACTCCGCCCGGCTGGCGGACCTGCTGCGCAGGCCGGAAATCCGCTACAGCGATTTGCTTCCCTTCGACCCCAGCAATCCGGGGCTGCCCCAGGCGGTGACAGAGGAAGTGGAGATTCAGGTAAAATACGCCGGCTATCTGCTGCGGCAGGAGCGACAGGTGGAGGAGTTTAAGAAAGAAGAATCCCGGCTGCTGCCACCGGACATGGACTATGGCTCCATCAAGGGGCTGCGGCTGGAAGCCCAGCAGAAGCTGGATGCCATTCGCCCCCTGTCCATCGGTCAGGCGGGACGGATTTCCGGTGTCAGTCCGGCGGACATTGCGGTGCTGCTGATTTATTTGGAGCAGCGATAAAGCACATTTTCCCCTCGCCCATCATATCCTGATATGAGGCGATGTATTTTGGGAATTGTAAAAACCGATGTACCCATGACCGCTGCCCTGTGCAGCCGAACCATTGACGCTCTGGCAGAAGCCTACCCCTGCTGCCGCCAGGAGGTTCTCACCAAAACTGCCTTTGGCAGACCCATGAAAGCGCTGGTCATCGGCAGCGGCGAGCGAAAAGTGCTTTTTACCGCTGCCCACCATGGCAACGAGTGGATTACCGCCCCGCTGCTGCTGAAATTTATAGAGGAGCTGGCAGATGGCATCACCGTCGGCGGCAAGCTCTGGGGAGTGGATGCACGCACCATCCAAAAGGCGGCTACCATCCATGCCGTTGCCATGGTTGACCCGGACGGGGTTGACCTGGTAACCGGCGGCATTGCGCCGGGGACGCTGGAATATGCCTCCGCCGAAAGCCTTGCCGCCCGCTATCCAGGCATTCCATTCCCGGATGGATGGAAGGCGAATCTTCTCGGCGTTGACCTGAACCTGCAATATCCCGCCGGTTGGCTTATGGCGCGGGAAATTAAGTTTGCGGCAGGTTATACCCGTCCCGGCCCCCGGGACTATGTGGGGCGTGCGCCCCTGAGCCAGCGGGAGAGCAAGGCACTGGCGGAATACACCCGGCTGGTAGATCCGCAGTTGGTACTGGCCTATCACACCCAGGGCAAGGCAATCTATTGGCAGTTCCGGGATTGTCAGGTTCCCGGCGCTCAGGCGCTTGCCCGGGAGTTTGCCCGGGTCAGCGGCTATCACATGGAGGACACCCCCTATGAATCCAGTTTCGCCGGGTATAAGGACTGGTTCATTCAGGCCTTCCGCCGCCCCGGCTTTACCATTGAGGCTGGAACCGGCACAAATCCCCTGCCCCTGTCCCAGTTTGACACCATCTACCGGGACAATCTGGGCATTCTCACCACCGCTGCCTTGGGATTACCAGGAGGAGCGTAAATCCAGCACCATCCGGCGATATGCCCCCACCATCATTCCCACACATTTTACAAAGGAGAAACCATGGTCATCTTTTTTGACATCGATGGCACCATCATTGATGAACGCACCCACACAATTCCGGAATCCACCATTCGTGCGGTGGAGCAATTACGAAAAAACGGACACACCCCCATCATCAACACCGGCAGACCCTATTTCCAGGTTGACTCCCGGGTAAAGGAAATGGCATTTCAGGGCTATTCCTGTGGCTGCGGCATGGAGGTGCTGCTGGACGGCACGTTTCTGGTGCGGGCAAAGCCCTCGCTGGCACTGCGGCAAAAAAGCATCGAGTGCTCCCGCCGGTTCCATATGCTCTCCTTCTACGAAACCCAGGACGGCGGCATTCTGCTGGACGGGGAACATTCCGTCCATCCACTGATGTCCCGGGAGGTGGAGCGGCTGCGCAGCGCCGGTCGCCCCATCTACGAGCTTGCCCAGACCGGCGAGCCGGATTTTATGAAATTCGTCACCTTCGCCGGAGAGGGCGGAGATGTTGCGGGCTTCAAGGCGGCGCTGGGCGAAGATTACACCATCATCGACCGGGAGTCCGGAATGTATGAGCTGGTGCTCAAGGGCTATTCCAAGGCCGCCGGAATGCAGCGGATTCTGGACCATCTGGGGGCTGCACCGGAGCAGACCTATGCCATTGGCGACAGCACCAACGACCTGCCTATGTTCCGTCTGGCGGCTCACACCGTCTGCATGGGCGGCGGCACAGAGGAAGTGAAGCAATGTGTCGAATATGTCACCGCCCCGGTGCTGGAAGACGGCATTGAAAAGGCGCTGCAACACTATGGCCTGATTTAACCTGCCCCATTTCCTCATCCACATTTTTCGTTTCTATCAGAAAGAAGTATTCCCATGACCAAGGATTTAACAACCGGCTCTCCCCTCAAACTCATTATTACCTTTACCTTCCCCGCATTCTTAGGGATGCTGTTCCAGCAATTTTACAACGTGGTGGACACCATCATTGTGGGCAAGCTCCTGGGCATCGGCCCGCTGGCTGGCGTTGGTGCCACCGGCTCTCTGAATTTCATGGTGCTGGGCTTCTGCATGGGCATCTGCAACGGCTTTGCCATTCCCGTTGCCCAGAAGTTCGGTGCCGGTGACCAGGTGGAGCTGCGGAAATTTGTCGCCAACAGTCTGTGGCTGGTGGCAATCATTGCCCTGGTGCTGACGGTTCCGGTGTGCGTGTACTGCCGCCCCATTCTGCGGGTGATGAATACGCCGGAAGACGTGTTTGAATATGCCTACCAGTATATTTTCATCATCTTCCTGGGCATCCCTGCTGCGCTGCTGTATAACATTCTGGCTGCCATTCTCCGCTCCCTGGGGGACAGCAAAACCCCGGTGCTGTTTCTGGCGCTGTCCTCGGTGCTGAACATCGGACTGGACATCATTTCCATTAAGCTTTGGGGCATGGGGGTGAACGGCACGGCGCTGGCAACCGTCATCTCCCAGGGCGTTTCCGGTGTAATCTGCTTCTTTTATATGAAAAAGCGGTTCACTGTGCTGCAAATGAGCCGGGAGGAACGCCGCCCGGACGGGGCGAAGATGAAGCGGCTGTGCTATATGGGCATCCCCATGGGGCTGCAATATTCCATCACCGCCATTGGCAGCCTGGTCATTCAAGCCACCATGAATGGCTTTGGCAGCGTGGCTGTGGCAGGTGCTACCGCCGCCAACCGCATCAACGGCTTTTTGACCTGCCCCATTGAAGCGCTGGGTGCTTCCATGGCACCCTATGTCGGTCAGAATCTGGGAGCAGGAAAGCTGGATCGGGTCAGCCGGGGCGTAATCGATGCTTCCCTGTGCGGCTTTGTCTCCTCTGGGGTGCTGTATGTGATTATCTGGCTGTATGGCGCACAGCTGACCGGTATTTTCCTGGATGCACCCGATCCGGCGGTAACTGCCTACGCCGTGGAATTTCTGCGGATTGTGGGTGCGGGCTACTGCCTGCTGACCCTGGTGAATGTGGTTCGATTCTCCATTCAGGGACTGGGCTTTTCCGTGCTTGCCATTTTGTCCGGGGTGATGGAGATGATTGCCCGGTGCTTTGCCGGACTGGTGATTGCCCCCCACATTGGTTTTGCCGCCGTTGCCATGGGGCATCCCCTGGCATGGCTCTTTGCGGATATTTTTCTGATTCCCGCCTTTCTCCTGTGCCGGAAGAAGGTGGCAAGCCCCCACCACGAGGATTACTGAAAATGGATTTCATAACCGGGACGGCTCAGCCGCCCCGGTTTTTATCCGTTTCGGGTGTACCTTGCCGGATGCCGTGCGCCGATGGTTTTGCACCGCCAGCCTCGACTACCACCGCACCGGGCAGGGGCGGCTCGAAGCCGCCCGCCACCCCGAATTTCAGCAAACCCCCGGTTGAACGTACCCGCTCACCGTAGGGGTCGCCAATTTGGCGACCCGCTGGCACGAAGTGCCACATGGCTCCACCTCTGGGGGAGC
>URPI01000122.1 GCA_900549705.1 uncultured Eubacteriales bacterium | reverse complement strand
TGAGAGTAAAAGCGTATGCGGAGCAAGGATATACCCAGGCGGTGCTTGTGGATTTGTCCAAATACTTCGATACCTTGAACCACGAATTGCTGATGAATCTTCTGCGAAAGAACATCCATGACAAACGGGTCATTGAACTGATTAAGCGGTACTTGAAAGCCGGAGTTATGGAAAACGGTCTGCTGGTGAAAACAGAAGAAGGCTCTCCCCAGGGAGGACCGCTCAGCCCGCTGCTTGCGAACATCTACCTGAACGAATATGACCAGGAGATGGCAAGGCGAGGCGTAACGGTCATTCGCTATGCGGATGATATTGTGGTCCTGGCAAAGAGCAAACGGGCAGCAGAGCGGCTTCTGGAAACGACCCAGCGGTACCTTGAGGGAAAATTAAAACTCAAGATGAACGGGGAAAAGAGCAAGGTCGTCAGCGTATTTGCAATCCGAAATTTTAAGTTTCTGGGCTTTGCGCTAGGGAAGGGGCGAAAGGGCGTGTATGTCCGTGCCCACGCAAAGTCCTTGAAGAAAGCCAAGGCCAAATTGAAAGAACTGACTTCCCGCAGTCAAGGTAGAAATGTCCGAGTGGTGATGCAGAAGGTAAAGGTCTACATCCGGGGCTGGCTTGGTTACTTCGGGATTGCAAGTATGAAGACAACGATGCAAAGGTGGGACGAATGGCTGAGAAGAAGATTCCGCTCCTATATCTGGAAACAGTGGAAGCTCCCCAGAACGAGAGTGAAGAACCTGGTGAAGCTGGGAATGCCCCAGTGGCAGGCTTACAGGAATGGAAACTCTCGGAAGGGATACTGGGCAATTGCCGGAAGTGGTATTCTGAAAACGACCATTACAAACGAAAGACTCGTACAAGCCGGATACTACAGCATCCTTGACCGATACGAGTCTATGCACTTATGCGATTGAACCGCCGAGTACCGAACGGTATGCTCGGTGGTGTGAGAGGTCGGGGCTATTTAGCCCCTCCTACTCGATTGGCGTTTTCCCGGTCATACAGTCTGTAAAAGGGCTGCATGACCTTTTTGCTTTTGCACAGGTCAAAGGTGATTTCAGCCAAAGCCCAACCGGCGAGAACATCGATGATGATGTGCTGCTTGGTGGTCAGGGTGGAGATGAAAATCATAAAGGTGAAAACGTAGGCGAAAAGCTTGTACCATTTCGGCGCGTTCGATTTGTCCAGCCCCCGGCTGCAAATCCAGCTCATTTCGCAGTGGAGAGACGGAAAGAGATTGTTGGGGTCGTCAGAGGCATAAATCAGCCGCATCCCCCAATCCCACAGGGAATTTCCCTCCACCGTGGGGCGGGAATTGGTGGTGGGCAGAAAGATAAAGCACAGCCAGATGACAACCAGGGCGATGGTGTGGGCGCACAGAAAGCGGAAAGCGTTCTCTTTTCCACTGCGCATGATGAACACATAGCTCACATACCAAAAAACGAAAGCACCGGTGTAGATGATAACCGTCCAGGGAAGAAAGGGCGTTGCCAAATCCAGAGCAGATTCAAAATTATGGTAGGTTGCATTTCCCATAAACAGCTTTGTGCCGGAATAGACAACAACCTGAAACAGCAGGGTACACACCAATGGCGTGACGGTGTATTCTGGAATGAGCTTTCCCAGAATGTGCCGGACAAAATTCCACAGTTTTTTAAACATGAGCGTACTTATGCTCCCTTTCCTTTTCCCGGCGAGTGCTTTCCCCGGCTTTTTTTACAGATGCGATTGTAAATCAGCAGCCCCAAGCCGCTGACGGCCAGGGTAATCACAAACACAATGATGGCGGTTCCGTATCGCTGTGTTCCCAGGGCATTGCCGCCGATGGTGGAAGTGATGACCGAGGGCATCCGTCCCAGGGAACAAATCAGGCAGAACACCGGAAACGGCAGGTCGGTCAGTCCGGCAAAATAGCCCAATAAATCCTTTGGCGTGCCGGGGAGCATATAGATGACAAGAAACAGAAAATCCCGCTTTTCATTGGTTTTCAGAAATTTGACGGAGTTGACTTGCTCCTCGCTGAAGAAGATGCGCACCAGCTTCATGCCGAATTTCCGTACCAGGCCGAAGGTGATGATGCTCCCGATGGCGGCGGAGACGATGCACAGAACAGTGCCCTCCAGCCAGCCGAAGGCATACCCTGCCGCAATTTCAAAAGGCTCACCGGGGATGACGGCAACGATGATTTGAAAAATAATCATTGCGCCGAAGACAACGCGGCTGCTCCATCCTTTTTCCTCCACCCAACTGCGCAGTGCTTCCGGGTTGGAGAGGAACGTTGTCAGGGATGCGCCAAGCGTCTGCCAGAGAATTACAATGAGAAGCAGCACCGCCGCAATGACCGAAATGGCAATCCATTGTTTCTTTGAGATATTTCGTTTCATGGAACTCCTCCAGCATTATAAAACGGAATTATCATAGCGCAAAGCGGGTAGGAAGTCAACATTCCGGCGGGAATATTCAGAGAATGTTAATAACGGCAATGATGGGGAAAGCCCTGGTATGCTGGCGCATTGCTGCAGCAGGGGAGCGGGAACATCCCAAAAAAGAACAGCCGCCGCGTGAATTTACAAGTCACCCACGCGGCGGTTATCATGCTGTTTTATTTCTCGATGCCCAGCTTGAAGCGGCGCATCATATCGTTGGTCAGGCTGAAATCGTCGGGTTGCAGCTCGATGTCTTCCCGGCGCACCCACTGGGCATATTTCAGCTCCTGGGTGTCCATGTGAATGGTGCTGTCGCCGTCCAGCTCGCAGTAGTAGCCCAGCAGCAGGTCATTGGCGATGCCCCAGGGCTGGGAGGCATAGTAGCGGATGTTCTTGACCCGGACGCCCGCCTCCTCCATCACTTCCCGTGCCACGGTCTGCTCGGCAGTCTCGCCAATCTCCGTGAAGCCCGCAATCAGGGCGTTGTAGGCAAAGCCGGTGCGGTAGCGGGTGAGCAGCAGCTTGTCCCCGTTTTTCACGCCCACAATCACAGCGGGCATAATGCGGGGGTAAAAGGTTTTGCCGCAACTGGGGCAGACCATGGCGCGCTCGGTGGGGGAGTGGTTCGTCCTGGTGCCGCAGCGCCCGCAAAAGGCGCTGTCCCGATACCAGTCAGCCAGATGCTTGCCGGTGAGAATGGCGAAGATTTCGTGCTTGGGCAGGCTCTGCTCCCGGCGCAGCTGCCGCACATCCTGCAAGGTGCAGCCTGTTGGAAGCGCCGAAGATGATGCCAGAAAATAGGGGGCATCGTCCACGGAAAAGAGATACCGGTAGTCCAGCTGCCCCAGGCTGCCCACGGTGGGGAGCTGCCCTTCGCGCAGGAGCAGCTTGCCCTCCCGGAAGCACAGCACCCGGTCGTTGTCCTGCGGCTGAATGTCGGGGTGATATTCGTTGCGGAGGCGGTGGGGGAGAATGTCCTGAATCATGGTGCCCTCCTCATTTGTCCAGTGCCAGGTTCTGAATCCACTTGCCTTGCCGCAGGAAGGTGTAGCCCAGCAGCGCCTTGAGCATATTGGTGCTCTGGCACAGGAAGTACAGCGGGAGAATGTCCATGTGGACAAATCGGCTGAGAACATAGGCAAGAGGAACCATCACCACCCATACAAAACCGCAGTCAAACAGGAAGGTGATGTAGGTCTGGCCGCCGGAGCGGAGAATGAAATAGGTGGCGTTGGCGAAGGCATCAAACACCATGAACAGGGCGGATACCACAATCAGTTGTCCGGCCAGCGCCCGCACTTCTGCAGAGGTGTTGTACAGGTGGGGGAAGGCACCGGACAGGGAAATGGTCAGCAGCCCAAACACCAGACCGGAGGCAACGGACAGGGCAATGAGCTTGCGGCAGTAGTCCCGCACTTCATTTTCCGGTGCGGAGGAGCCAAGCATTTGTCCCATGAGGATGCCGTTGGCGGTGCCCATGGACATGAACACCACGCCGGTGAGGTTAAACAGGGTGGTGGAGATGTTTACGGCGGGAACCACGTCCAGGCCGCAGGTGGAATAGCACTGGTTCAGGAAGGTCATGCCGGTGGACCACAGCAGCTCGTTGGCAAGCAGCGGCATTCCTTTGACAATGATGTTCCGCAGCAGGCCGCTGGGGATGGCTATGGAGCGGTAAGCGCCCACGATAAAGGCGTTGCGCTCTTTGTGCAGGTGTGTCCAACCGGCAACAATAAACAGCTCCACAAAGCGGGAGATCACCGTTGCCAGCGCCGCGCCCTCGACACCCATTTCCGGGGCACCGAAGTTGCCGAAGATAAACACATAGTTCAGCACCAGGTTGACCGCCGTGGCGGCAATGCCGCCCAGCATGGGAACAACCGTTTCGCCGGTTTCCTTCAGCGTTCCGGCATAGGCGTTGGTCAGGGCAAAGGGAAGCAGACCGATGAGCATCATGCGGAGGTATGCACGACCATATTCAAAAATGGCGGCGGCATCCTCCGGGTTGCCGTCACCGGTAAGGAACAGAGAAATGAGGGGCGTGTCCGCTGCCAGGAACAGGGTGATGCCCACAGCCGTCAGCCCCAGGCAGATGAGGAATTTGAAGCGAAAGGTGTGGCGGATGCCATTGGTATCGCCGGAGCCTTGAAACTGGGCGGTGAAGATGCCCGCACCGGCAGTAGTACCGAAAACGCAAAGGTTAAAGACGAACAGCAGCTGGTTCACAATGGAAACGCCGCTCATGGGCAGGGTGCCCACCTGGCCGACCATGATGTTGTCCAGCAGGGAGACGAAATTGGTGATGCCGTTTTGAATGATGATGGGGACGACAATGGCCATGACCCGTTTGTAAAACGCCTTGTCGCCAATGTACCGTTTGTGCATAGTGACCTCTCTTTACCTTATTTTAATGTAGTCCTGAGATTCTATCATGGAAAATTGGGAAAAGCAAGATTCATTTAACCGTTTTCGGGGGAATTTTTTGGGGCTTTGAATGAAAGTGCAAATTGCCCAAAAAGCACCCGAACCGGAGGCGGCAGCATATGGTTTACCGCGGTCATTGCAGGAGTCACCAGGTTGGCGACCCGGTGCGGCGCAGCCGCCATTTGCGGACGGAACAGAGCAGAACGTTGAATGGAACCAGCTCCTGCAACTGCCCCTTGGCTTCCCCCGGGGGCAATGTCATCAACTTAAGCAATCCTAGTTTCTCTTCAAATTGTTTGGGTATCTCATGGATTTGTGTTTTTTAATGCGCTCTGCAGAGCGATTTGGGCGGATGGGGACTACGGCCTTTGTGAGACGGGATGCCATTTCCGCATACAAGCGTTCTCTCTTGATTCTGGAAGAAGTTGAAAGCATCTCTACAACATTTCTTTTCAGTTCCGAAATTGTCATTGCAATATTCATTTTATAGGCATAACGATTTTCGGGAGAAGAATGTGCCGCCGCAATCTCCTCATGCAGGTCGTATTCCAAAACACCAGCCAGGTTTGCCAAGAACATTGTCGCATAGAAATCCTGTAAAATTGCAACCGAAGAATAGCCGGTAAAATTTTCGATTTCCAGCTTGTTTTTCACATCATAATACTTGGTTTCAATGCCCCAGCGTTTCTGATAAGCCCATTTGAAATCGTCCAAAGTAATTTGAGAATCAAAGATATTTGTTGCCAAATATTCTATATTTCCGTTGGAAAGTTGGACTTTTACCACACGGATTTTCATGGAGTGCTTTAGCTTTGCAAACTTGTGTGCCAGCGTATTATCCATTTCTGGAAGCTTCATGCTGCGCAAAAACTCTGTGGGGCAGCGCATGATGAACTTGTGCCCGGCATTTACGATTGCATCTATCAGCTCTGCGGAAGGATAGCCTCGATCCATGATAAACAACGGATTTTCGACCTGCGGCAGGTGGAAAGCGGTAATCATGTCCTTCGCCGCATCCCGCTCACTGGATTGACAACGGGCAAAACGGGTGTCCACAATGATGCCGTTGAGCAGGTCATACACGCAGGAAACAAGTGCCTGAACCTGAGGCGCTCCCTGACTTGTCTGCACTCCATAGAGCTGCGCCAGCTCCTCAGTGCAGGGAAGATTCAAGCGAGTTCCATCAATTCCAAACAGTTGATAACCTTCCCAGCTGGTTATTTCTGCTTTTTCATAGAAATTCAAAACAACTTCTTGGTAAAGCTCTTGAAATGCCTCGGGCTTAATTCGTTGCCGCCCCTTGGAAAAAGCCTGTTTGGAATACGCAATTTCCCCGTCTTTTTGAGCGTCAATGAAAACATTCAGACCTACTTGCAGGCTGGATTTCAAATTTTGAACGGTTAAATAAACATAGTCGGTGAAACTCAACTTGCGCCTCCTCGAAAAATCTGTGTTTCGCTTTACGGATCTGCGTAAAAACGTCTCACTAGAAATAACAGAGTGGATGCTAGAAAGAATATCAGTATATAAACGTCCACATTTCATAGAAATCACTCCAAAATCAGGATAATATCTTGATTTTAGGAATGTCAATAGGCGTTTCTGCTGAATCCTATTGCGTTTTTTAGGCACTTTGACCTAGAATCCTTAAATTGATGACATTGCCCCCGGGGGGAAGCTGCTGAGCGTAGCGAGGCTGATGAGGGGTGGCGACAGGTT
>URPI01000121.1 GCA_900549705.1 uncultured Eubacteriales bacterium | reverse complement strand
TGGGTATCCCCATGGATGAGGTGGTCATGGACTACATCACCACCGTGCTGAACGGCACCGTTGCCGCCGACAAGTACGGCGAGCCCGCGGGGCGCATCCACGTGCTCGTTTCCTGACATATCCGCACATAAAAAGGACCGCCTCACGGCGGTCCTTTTTATGTGCGAAAAAACACCCCTCGGCGTGAGCCGAAGGGTGTTTTGTGCATCTGCAATTACTTGCCCATGTTCATCTGCGCAGCGACCTCAGCGGCGAAGTCCTCCTGCTTCTTCTCGATGCCCTCGCCGGTCTGGAAGCGAACGGCGTCCACGAACTTGACGGAGCCGCCCAACTTCTTGGCGGCGTCGGCGATATACTTCTCCACGCTGCCCTGGAAGATGTCGCCGCGGACGAACTCCATCTGCAGCAGGCAGTTCTCCTCGTAGAACTTGTTCATCTTGCCCATGACGATCTTCTCCTTGACGGCCTCGGGCTTGGAGGCCATCTTGGGATCGGTGTCCATCAGGGCCAGCGCGATCTTCTTCTCCTCGGCCAGCACCTCATCGGTGACCTGGGACTTGTCCCAGAAGCGGGGGTTCAGAGCAGCGATCTGCATTGCGACGTCCTTGCCGATAGCGGTGGCGTCAATGCCGCCCTCGACAGCGAGGTTCACGAGCACGCCGATCTTGCCGCCTGCGTGAACGTAAGCGACGCTGGTGTTCTCGGCGTAGCGGACGAAGCGGCGGATCTGGAGATTCTCACCGATGGACATGACCTTCTCGGGCATGGTCTCGGAAACGGTCAGGTCGGAGCCGACATACTTGCAGTTCATCAGGGCGTCCACATCGGCGGGATCCTGCTCGGCGATGACCTTGGCGATGTCCTTGACGAAGGCCACGAACAGGTCGCTCTTGGCGCAGAAGTCGGTCTCGCAGTTGACCTCGACCACGACGCCCACGCCGTTCTCGGTCAGGGCATAGGACATACCCTCGGCGGCGATGCGGCCGGCCTTCTTGGCGGCCTTGGCCAGGCCCTTCTCGCGCAGCCACTCGACAGCCTTGTCCATATCGCCGTCGCACTCGACAAGCGCCTTCTTGCAGTCCATCATACCCACGCTGGTCATCTCGCGCAGGGTCTTCACATCAGCAGCAGTAAAAGCCATTTGTATTTCCTCCTGTAAAAGTTGAATTAAAAGGGGCAGGGACACTTCCCTGCCCCGTGCGTTACGCGGTATCTATCGAGTTGGCTTACTCGGCGTCCTTGGCCTCGGCGGCCTCCTCCACCTGCTCGCCCTGACGGCCCTCGATCATGGCGTTGGCCATAACGGAGGCGATCAGCTTGATGGCGCGGATGGCGTCGTCGTTGCCGGGGATGGGGTAATCGATCTCATCGGGATCGCAGTTGGTATCGGCGATAGCCACAACAGGGATACCCAGACGGTGCGCCTCGGCGATGGCGTTGCGCTCCTTGCGGGTGTCCACGATGAACAGGGCGCCGGGCAGCTTCTTCATTTCCTTCACGCCGCCCAGGTACTTCTCCAGCTTCTCGATCTCGCCCAGGTGCTTGATGACTTCCTTCTTGGGCAGCATATCGAAGGTACCGTCAGCCTGCATGGTCTTCAGCTGGTTCAGACGGTCGATACGGGTACGCATGGTCTTGAAGTTGGTCATCATGCCGCCCAGCCAGCGGGCGTTGACATAGTACTGGCCGCAGCGGGCAGCCTCGTCCTTGATGGCCTCCTGGGCCTGCTTCTTGGTACCCACGAACAGCAGGGTCTGGCCGTTCTCGGACAGCTGACGCACGAAAGCATAGGCCTCCTCCAGCTTCTTCACGGTCTTCTGCAGGTCGATGATATAGATGCCGTTGCGCTCGGTGTAGATGTAGGGAGCCATCTTGGGGTTCCAGCGGCGGGTCTGGTGACCGAAGTGAACACCGGCCTCCAGCAGTTGCTTCATAGATACGACAGCCATTTTTCATTTCTCCTTTTGTTGTTTCCTCCACCCCGATCATCCCGCGCTGCCCGCCCAAAAGGGCACATGGGGGCGCGATCCCCGGGTGTGTGGTTTTGATTTTTGCGGGCAAAGCCCACGTTTTGGTATTATACCCGATTTTCTTGTGGATTGCAACTGTTTTTCAAAAATTTTTCCCGCTATCCACGTAAAAAGCAGCCGAGCCGCGCGGGTGCGTTTTTGATATTTTTCACAAACGGTTTTTTTCGCCCCGATTGCGCTTGACCCGGCACTCTTCCGGCTTGGTGTCCACCAGAATGATATCCGGCCCGATGCGGCAGATGCACTTCCAGGGGATTACAAAATCATCCCCCCTGCCCACCACACCAAAGTACCGGCAAGGGCCAGGCACTACAATTGCCCGCACCGTCCCCTCCGGCACCTCCACCAGCACATCCTCTACAAAGCCAAGCCGCCGCCCGTCCTTGACGCAGATGACCTCCTTGCATTGCAGCTGGGTGAATTTCATATGCACCGCTGCACCTCCCCTTCCTTTTTGGCACAGCATATGCTTCTGCTGCAAGGAATATCCCCCCCGGGATCGTCAGGTTGAAGCCCCCGGGGGTGGCTTTGTGCTACATCACGCTTTTTCGCATCGCCCCGATGGCACCCTTTTCCAGCCGGGACACCTGCGCCTGACTGATGCCCAACACATTTGCCACCTCCACCTGGGTCTTTCCATCGTAGAACCGCAGGGAGAGAATCTGCTTTTCCCTGCTTCCCAGGCTGCGGAAGGCATTGCGCAGGGCAATGTGCTCCATCCAGTTGCTCTCCGTATTCCGGTTGTCCATCACCTGATCCATCACCGTCAGGGGGTCGCCGCCATCGGAATACACCGGGTCAAACAGGCTCACCGGAGCGCTCACTGCGTCCAGCGCCTGGCTGACCTCCGAGGGCGGCAGCTCCAGCTCCTTTGCAATCTCCTCCATGGTTGGCTCCCTGCCCAACGATGCCGTCATGGCCTCTTTGCATTGCAGCACCCTGTAGGCCACATCCCGAATGGAGCGGGAGACCCGGATGGCAGAATTGTCCCGCAGGTAGCGGCGCACCTCTCCGGCAATCATGGGCACGCCATAGGTGGAAAACCGCACATTCTTGGTGGGGTCGAAATTGGAAATGGCTTTCATCAGCCCAATACACCCCACCTGGAACAAATCGTCCGGGCACTCTCCCCGCTTGTCAAAGCGGCCAATCACCGACAGCACCAGCCGCAGATTCCCCTCAATCAATCGCTGCCGTGCCCGCTCGTCTCCCTCCTTTGCCCGCCGGAGCAGCATTTCTGTCTCCGCCTGTGTCAAAACCGTCAGCTGGGATGTGTTCACGCCGCAGATGTCTACTTTTCCCTGCATGGTGCGCCTCCTGCATCAATTAACATTTACAGGAAGTATTTCCCGGCAGCATGGAAACATACATTTTCGGGCAGCAACGGAGAATTTGGATAGATTCAACAAAGTTTTTCCGGCTGCCTTTTCCACACTTCCCCTCTTGTCAGTGTTTTTCCGGGAATGTTTAACGTTTTCTACAAAATCTGTCAGGCTTCATGCACTCCATTCATCGTTCGCCCGTTTCCCGGCTTACTCCATTTTCCGCACGGAATCCATTTTCTTTTCTCCACAGGCCGGTGTTTTCTGAACAGCCAAAATGCCTGTGAATAACCAGGAGTTTTCCACATTCTCCACAAAGTTTTCCACAGGAGTTGTGAAATGCTGTTATGAAACATTTTGCGGTCATTGTCTGGAAGCAAAATCAACATAAAATATTCACGTCTGTTTTCATTTTTGGCACTTTGTATTTTTTCACGATAGCCTTTTCTTTGTGCAAAAATTACCCTCTTGACAGGCGGCAGCGCCGCCGGACAATGACGCTGCGAACCCTGTACCGATACATGGGTGCCCTAACCCGCCCGCAGCCCCGGATTTTAAGAAGCACCCAGTTGAGCGGTACATCTCACTGTAGGGGTCGACTAGTAGTCGACCCGGCACAGAGCACCCCCTTCGGGGTGCTCTGTGCCACGGGCGGATGCTATCCGCCCCTACAGATGACGTGCGCGTAAAATCGGACGCTAACTTATAATCCCCCGTTTGGCGTGCAGTCCCGTTATCGGGCGGGTTAGGGAACCTATGTATCCGTACTATGTCCGTAGCGACACTGTCTGGCGGCACTGCCGCCAAATTTTTTTGAAAATAGGGGTTGATTTTAGGCTGCAAATCCGTTATAATCAGTTGTCGTATGAAGTTATATCGATAGGAGGTGTAAATCCATGCCCAACATCAAGTCCTCTAAGAAGGATGTCATTTCTTCCAAGATTGCTTACGAGAACAACAAGGCCAATAAGTCCGAGCTGAAGACCGCCCTGAAGAAGTTTGATGCCGCTCTGGTTGCCGGCGACAAGACCGTTGCCGAGGCTTCCTACAAGACTGCCGTCAAGGCAGTTGACCAGGCTGTCAACAAGGGTCTTCTGCACAAGAACAACGCTGCCCGGAAGAAGAGCAGCATGACCCTGAAGCTGAACA
Organism: uncultured Eubacteriales bacterium; assembly: GCA_900549705.1. GTDB lineage: Bacteria > Bacillota > Clostridia > Oscillospirales > Oscillospiraceae > Faecousia. The sequence goes on along the minus strand of URPI01000121.1, from coordinate 2,263 downwards.
AGCTGGCCTGATTTCTCTGAAAATATCTCCTTCCGAGCTTGGCTTGGAGGGAGTTTTTTCATTCTATGGGCACTGTTTCCCCTGCCCGCTGCATCCTAAAAAAGAGGTGATTCCATGGCAAAGCTCACAGACCCCATTACCATCCTGCGGGGCATTGGCCCAGCAAAGGCGAAGCTCTTTCACGCCCTGAATATTTTCACTTTGGAGGATCTGATCTGTCACTTCCCCCGGGGCTATGAAGACCGCACGAAGCTTGTAAAGGTGTGCGATTTGGAAGTGGACAAACCCGCCTGCTTCCGCGCCATGGTAATGAACACCCCGCGGACAAACCACATCCGTCAAGGCCTGGATGTGACAAAGGTGCAGGTGGCCGATGCCACCGGACGGCTGCATCTGACCTTTTTTAACTCCCGCTTCGCCAGTGACAATCTGGAATATGGCAGGGAATACATCTTCTACGGAACTCTCACCGGGGACTTTATGGGCTGCGGGATGACCAATCCGGTGTTTGAAAGCCCGGATTCCACCCCCGTCACCACCCGGCGGGTGCTGCCCATCTATCCCCTGACGGCAGGACTCAACAGCCAGGCGGTTCTGCGCGCCGTCACCCAGGCGCTTGCCATCTGTGACCCGCCCGCCGAGGTGCTCCCGGCGGCGGTGCGGCAGCAGTACGGCATTCTGGGGGCACAGGAGAGCTATCACATCATCCACCAGCCGCAGACAATGGACGAAGCCATGCAGGCGCGGAAGCGGATGATTTTCGAGGAATTTTTCGTCTTCTCCGCCGGGCTGAGCCTGATGCGGGCAGCCAGAGCCGGAAAGCAGGCCATCCCCTATCGGAACACCGACATTGCCCCCTTCCTTGCCCAGCTGCCCTTCACCCTCACCGGTGCGCAAACGCGAGCCATTGGGGAAATCATTGCCGATTTTCAGAAGGGCGCACCCATGAACCGGCTGGTGCAGGGAGATGTAGGCAGCGGAAAAACCATGGTGGCAGCCGCAGCCGCCTTCTGCGCCGCCCAGAACGGCTTCCAAACCGCTCTGATGGCACCCACGGAAATATTGGCAGAGCAGCACTATGCCTCCCTTTCGAGGCTCTTTGCTCCTCTGGGCATTGGCGTTGCCCTGCTCACCGGCTCCATGACCCAGAAGCAGAAGAAAGCCGTGCGGGAGGGACTGCTGGACGGCACTGTGCAAATTGCGGTGGGAACCCACGCACTTATCTCCGACAGCACGGTATTCCAACGCCTGGGGCTGGTCATCACCGACGAGCAGCACCGCTTCGGCGTGGGGCAGCGCAGCAAGCTCTCTGCCAAAGGAGATGACCCTCACCTGCTGGTGATGTCCGCCACCCCCATCCCCCGGACGCTGGCACTTTTGATGTACGGTGACCTGGATGTGTCCATCCTGGACGAGCTGCCGCCGGGGCGGGAAAAGGTGGATACCTTTTTGGTGGGCGAGAGCTACCGCGCCCGCATCAACGCCTTTATCCGCAAGCAGGTGGCAGAAGGGCACCAATGCTTTGTAGTCTGCCCGGCGGTAGAGGAAAACAGTGACCTGGGCATCAAGGCCGCTGCGGCATGGGCGGAAACCTTGCAGAAAACCGTCTTCCCCGACCTGCGGATTGCCCTGCTCCACGGGCAGATGAGGGGCGACGAGAAGGAGTCCGTCATGGCATCCTTTGCCCGGCAGGAGGCGGATGTGCTGGTCGCCACCACCGTCATTGAGGTAGGCGTGGATGTGCCCAATGCAACGCTGATGGTCATTGAGGATGCTGACCGATTTGGCCTGAGCCAGCTCCACCAGCTGCGGGGGCGGGTTGGACGGGGCAGCAGCAAGAGCTACTGCATTCTCACCACCCACAACCGCAACCCCGACACCATTGCCCGGCTCAAGGCGCTGTGCAAAACCAACGACGGCTTCCGCATTGCAGAGGAGGATTTGAAGCTGCGCGGCCCCGGCGATTTCTTCGGCTCCCGGCAGTCCGGTCTGCCCGCTTTCCGCATGGCTGACCTGAGCTTCGACCTGGAGCTGCTGAAGCAGGCACAGGAGGCCTCCGCCCAGTGGATTGACCGGAGCGGCACTCAGGATACCCCCGAGGCAAACGCCCTGCGCCAGCGCGTCGGCCAGCTGTTCCAGCGCGCCCAGGGTACCATGAACTGAGCCGAAGGAACCGTAGCCGAGTGGCTTGTGATGTGGAAGAAGCTGGTAGTAGAGCGTACACGCTAAAAGTTAGCACCCCTTGGCTTCCCCCGGGGGGAAG